>NZ_JARXXY010000023.1:0-113590 GCF_029893845.1 Micromonospora sp. A200
CCGGTCAGCTGCAGCAGGTCCGGTCGCCAAGCGCGAACGATCACGCGGATCGCTTTCTCGTGTGCGGCGGCTTCGGCCTCGAGGAAGCGGACACGACGGGCGAGGTCCCGCAACACGGCCAGGCAGGTGAACACCTCGATGTCTGCGCTGGTAGCGGGGCGCAGGCGGATGGCGGTGGTGAGCATGGCTCGGGTGCCCCGGCCGCGGAACCGGGCCCGCACCGCCTCGGGAGCAGTGATCACCAGGGCGTGCAACTGCCGCTGGGCGTCCGCGCCGGCTTCCACGGCTGCCCGACGAGCGGTCAGCCGTGCCTGCAGTGCAGCCCGCTCGCCACCGGTCTTCGGCTGGGCCAGGCGGGTACGCGCCAGAGCGTCACGGGCGGCGCGTTCTGCGTCGATCGGATCGGACTTCGCCCCGGCGCGGCGGGTCGGGCGCAGCGGCCGATCCAGCTCGACGACCAGTTCACCAGCGTCGGCCAGATGCCGGGCCAGGCCGGCGCCGTAGCCGCCGGAACCCTCCAACGCCCAGGCCCGCAGCCCCGAGTGTTGCTCGGCCAGGGCCACTAGTTCGGCAAAGCCGTCCGGGTCGGTGCTCACCGTGGCCCGTGCCAGCACCCCGCCGGTGCGGGTGTCGAGCAGCGCGGCGGTGTGAGTGTCCTTGTGGGTGTCGACGCCGATGACGACCTCCACCAGATCTGCCAGCATGGACATGCGTTCTCTCCTCACCGTCAGGACGCAAGGTCCGGTCCGGTGCGGAGATGGCAGGACTGTGATGAGACACGCCAGCCGCTAACTGGCGGTCAAGCTCCTGATCAGGCCAAACGTCTCCCGCCGGGCCGGCGCCGGCAGCAACGGACGGACAAGTCCAGCCAAAGGCACGAAGCCAGTCAGAACAAGAGTCACGTCCGCTGCCGCCGACCATCAGCCCAACATCTACGGACCGACCCCGCCAGCCTCACAGTCAGACCAGGTCGAGGGACGCCCTCGATTCTGGGCAACGGCACGCCACAATCGGGAGGGAGGTGGTTGCTGTGTCCAGGCGTAAGAAGGAACCTCCTCGGGGCTGGCAGTTCTGGCGCCGAGCGTTCTGGACGCGGCCGGCGCTCCTCGTGCTCTACGGCTTGCTGGCGGGCGTGCTCGGACTGTTGGCACTGGTCGACGTCCCGGACGGCATCCGCGACGCGGTCGCGATGCGGCGAGCCGTGGAGTGCCCCGCGGGGACCATGCGGGTAGAGCCGGATGTCGATCCGCCGAAGGGCTGTCTCGAGCGGGTCCCGGTCACCTTGTCCGGCCCCTGGCACAGTCGTGGCCCCGGCAGTGACTGGCACCTGATGGTGGAGCAGGACGCTGAGTACGTGCTGTTTGCCGAGACCGACGTCCCGACCTCGGGCAGCCGCAGGCTCAGGGATGAGGCAGCGGCAGAGGCGTTGCTGTGGGAGGGCACCCCCGTGGCGATCGAACTGCCGGCCGGCGAGCGGGTCGAAACCGAGGCCTGGGGCCACCGCGGCTGGTTGCAGACCCTGCTCCTGGGGATGTTTGCCGCCTCCGCTCTACCCATGCTGTTCGAGGCTGCGCGGCTCAAGCGCGGTACTGCGGACGGTTGGTGGTCGGTCCAGGGCGAAAAGGTGGGACTGATGGCGTTGAGTCCGCTGATGCGGATCGCGTGCCTGCTGGCGATCCCGTCGATGCTTGGGCTCGTGCCGCTGATGCTGGGTCTGCGCCTGCAATGGGTGGCCGTCGTCGCCCTTCTCGGCCTCGGTCTCGTCGTATTCGCCCTGATCAAAGGAGGGGCAGTGCGTGCTCGTCCGGGCGCCGAGGGTTGATCCGCTACCCGGGCTGGGAGATCGACTCGCGGTTGATGTAGGCGACCTGGGCGGCGAAGGCCAGCAGAGCCAACACCGTGCCGACGCCGATCGCGAACCCGGGCGACAGCCCCGCGAGCCCGGTCAGCAGCGTGGCCGCGAGCCCCACCAGCAGCGCGTTCACCGCGCCCACCATCGCCGCCGTGGTCAGCAACAGCTGCGCTCGCCGGGGCGCGTTACCGACCGCCGCCCAGGTCGCCCGCATGATGCCCTCGCCCTGCACCGCGTCGGCGAAGAAGTCGTGCTCGCCGGCCAGCCGGCGATGGTAGTACGCCCGGATGCGCTGGATCCGCGCGAGATCCAACTCGTTCTCCACCATGTTCTGCACCAGCCGCAGGAATGTGAGCAGTCCGGTGATCACCAGCGTCGGCAGCACCGCCCCGAGGTACGGCCGGACGAGCGCGGCGTTGCTGGCGACGAAACCGAGCCCGATCAGCGCGGCAGAGAGCATGGACAGGAAGACGGTCGCCCGACCCACCGACTCGGTGACGGTTGCGCTGCGCGAGGTCTGAAGCACGAAATGCTCGGTGGTCAGGGCGGTGAGCAGCGCCTGCTCGCGTTCTCCGTCGTCCATGCACCTCACCGTCCGTGGGTTGACCAGGGGTCATCCGTGGCTCAACTCGGCAGCCTCCCGCCCGGTCACGCGGCCTGTCGGAGGAACCCAGGCCAGCCCTGGTTGGGTCAGGTCAGTTGACCTCGGGAGTCAGGCGGTAACTCGCATCTTCTGGCGAGATTGGCGTTGCCACGTCGGACCTCGGCATTATGGTCGGTGAGTGATCAATGGTGCTCACGTGATCATCTACAGCCGCGACCCAGAGGCGGACCGCGCCTTCTTCCGGGACACGCTCGGCTACTACCACGTCGACGCCGGCCATGGCTGGCTCATCTTCAAGCTCCCACCAGCCGAGCTCGCCATGCACCCGAGCGAGGGCGAACCGGCCCACGAACTCTTCCTCATGTGCGACGACGTCGCGGCGACCATGGCCGACCTGGCCGCGAAGGGCGTCGAGTTCACGATCCCGGTCACCGAGGAGCGGTGGGGGCTGCGCACCGCGCTGCGCCTGCCCGGCGGCGGCGAACTCGGTCTCTACGAACCACGCCATCCGGTCGCGATCTGACGCGCCGGCCTGGCGGCCTGCCGAGGCCGACGGAGGGCAGCCCAGGCAGCAAGAACGCAGCGAAACCCACAACAGCAACGTGGCGAGGTATCACCAATCGATCTTGAACCGCGGCGCAAACGAACTGCTCGGCCGGCAGAGGACGCGATGCCGCGAACCAGACACCCCGCACGTGCCGAAGCAGTAGCGTCGTAATCGAGACCCCTGCCTCACCGGCGGCCTCCGCGGATGCGACAGCCCGGCTGACGGCGCGCCCGGTCATTGGCGCAGCACGCAGCCAGGAAACCGATCCGGGAGGTCGCGCGACGCCGCCGGGAAGACGCCTGACGTCCTGACTCAGCCCAGGGAGGCCGCGATGAGCCCGAGAACCGACGCCAGCGGGACACCGAACATCCGGGACGTCGACCTGAAGCTCGAGGTCGTCGTCATCCCGGTCTCGGATGTCGACCGCGCGAAGGAGTTCTATGGGCGCCTCGGGTGGCGGCTCGACAAGACCCCGCCCGGCATCGTCCAGTTCACGCCGCAGGGCTCCGACTGCTCCGTTCAGTTCGGGCCGAACCTCATGTCGGCCGCCCCCGGTTCGGCCCAGGCGTACCTGGTCGTCTCCGACGTCGAGGCGGCCCGGAACGCGCTGGTCGCCGCCGGCGTCGAGGCGGGCGAGGTCTACCACCCCGGCCCCGAGGGGCCGGTGAAGGGTGTGGATCCCGAGCGTCGCAGCTACTACTCGCGCATCTCGTTCAGCGATCCGGACGGCAACAACTGGCTGGTTCAGGAGGTCACGGCCCGGCTGCCCGGGCGGGTCGAGGCTGCCGCGACGTCATTCACCTCCGTGAGCGACCTGGCTGGCGCGCTCCGCCGGGCGGCCGCCGCCCACGGCGAGTACGAGAAGCGCATCGGCAAGGTGGACCCGGACTGGCCCGACTGGTACGCGGAGTACATGGTGAGCGAGCAGTCGGGCGCGGAACCGCCCAGGTAAGCAGCAGCCGCACACCCACGCTCACAGGCCGAAGGTGAACACGAACGCGCGGAGGCCGGGTTGGCTGGTGCCGAGCGTCAGCAGGTGGTCGTCCCGCGACGCGCCGGCGACGAGCCGGATCATCCCCGCCCGGTCGACGCGCGCCACCGCGTCCGGGTCGACGTCCCCGCCGCGCTCGTCGCCGATCGGGTTCCCGTCGAGCAGCACGTCGATCGCCGCCTGTCCGGACGGACCGGGGTCCACGACGAGGTTCACCTCGCCGGCGTTGAAGGGCAGGGCGAGCTCGCCGGTGCCGCCGGCGAGTTCGACGTACTCGCCGCTGGTCTCCCAGTCGCCGGTGAGGGCGAAGGTGCCCGGCTCGGCGCGGTGCGCGCCGACGTACGTCTCGGGCGTGACCCCGATGTATGAGGGCTCCCCGGTCGTCGCGAACGCCATCGCCTCGGGGCTGACCGGCGGCAGTTTGGTGCCGGGCGCTCTGACCTCGATCAGCCGTCGGATCTCCGACTCCACGCGCTCGTAGCTGCCCTCGCCGACCCACTGGTCGACCAGTAGTCCGTCGGCGTCGAAGAGGTACTTCGCCGGCCAGGCGTTGTTGCCGAGGGCCCGCCAGACCTTGAAGTCGTTGTCGATCGCGATGGGATAGGTGAGCCCGTGGTCGCGGATCCCCCGGTCGATGTTCTCGGCGTGCCTGCCGAACTCGAACTCGGGCGCGTGTACGCCGATGACGACCAGGCCCAGGTCGGCGTAGTCGCGGTGCCACGCCTTGACGTAGGGCGACGTACGGATCCAGTTGATGCAGGTGTACTCCCAGATGTCGAGCAGGACCACCTGACCGTGCAGCGCGTCGGGAGCCAGCGGCGGCGAGTTCACCCACCGCTCGGCCAACAGGTGAGGGATTCGCATGGTCAGCTCTCCTCAACCGGAGTCGTCAGCTGGTGAAATCGCCCCTGACGTCCCGAGCGTCCTCCTGGACGTGTTCGCCGGGTTCCCGGCCCCGGATCTCGTCGCGCTTGGCCACCCGTTCCGCCTGCGACCGCTCGTCCTGGTTCATGTCGCCCAGCTGGGCCCGGGCAGGGCCGGCCACCTGCTCGACGCTGTCCTTCGCCCGTTCGGTGGAACTCATGCCGCCCCCTCGTCGGTTCGTGGACCAGTCGCGCTGTCCGCGCCTCCCGCCCCGCGTCCCCGCCCGCCGTGGCGGGAAACCCCCGGCGACCGCCGAGAAGGCTGCCGACGACCTGGTCGACCCGGAAAAGGGGGCGGGCCGGCCCCACGATGGGGAGCCGGCCCGCCAGGGAACCGGGGAGGTCACGGCTTCCAGGAGCCGGCGGCCTCGAACTTGTGCTGGTACTCCACGACGCCCTTCTTGTCCTTGACGTCGAAGACCACCGCGCCCGAACGCTTGCTGCCGGCGCGGATGCCGCTGCCGGAGTCGAGCATGTCGCCGCCGCAGCCGGAGAGCGCGCCGGCCAGCCCGTTGACGGTGGTGCCGTCCTCGGCCACCCACTGGAAGTAGAACGGGTTGATCGACGCCTTGCCCTTGGTCACCGTCGCGGTGACGTCGGCGATCAGGTAGAGGCCCTTGTCCGGGGCGGGGGCGTAGGAGCGGCAACCCTTGGTGGAGGTGGAGAACTTCCGGATGGTGATCTCGATGGTGCCCTCGTCGTCCTCGATCACCAGGGTGTCGCCGGGCTCCATGTTGAAGGTCTCGCCGTCGGCCGAGGCGGACGCGGAGGGCTTCGTGCCGGGGAAGGCCGGCGCGGCGGTGGTGCGCGGGGTGGGCAGGGAGCGCTCGATCTCCTCCGCCTTGTCGGCGGCCTTCTTGCCGCCGGCGACCAGGGCGGCGATGCCTCCGCCGCAGCAGAGCAGGAACAGCACGGCGACGATGATGCCGATGATGACCCACGGCTTCTTCTTCGCGCCGGACTGCATGGGCGGGCCGAGCGGCTGGCCCGGCGCCGGCGGGTAGCCGGGACCGGACACCGGCGGGTAGCCGCCGCCGGAGACCGGCGGGTACGGCGCGCCGGAGACCGGCGGCATCGACGCGTTCGGGTCGTACTGCGGGTACGGGCTGCCGGAGACGGGCGGCTGCGGGGCACCCGACACCGGCGGGTACGGCGCGCCGGAGGTTGGCGGCTGCACGGCGGTCGGGTCCATCGGCGCGTACGGGGGCTGGGGGGCGGTCGGGTACTGCGGCGCACCGGAGACCGGCGGCAGCGGCGCGGTCGGGTCCGCGGGGTACTGCTGGTGCGGCACCGGTGCCGTGGGGAACGGATCGACGGGCGGCTGGTTGGGGTCCTGCGGCCCGTAAGGGGGCTGGGGCTGGCTCACCGTACTCCTCGGCACTTCGGCTGCATCGGGAACTCTTCGACGCTAGTCGGTGCGGGCAACGCGGAATTGTCTCGGGTCCGACCCGCCGTTCGTCGATCCGGACCGGGCCGAACGGTCAATGCGTCAGCACGGCCGCGGTGCGCACGAGGTCGCCCTCGACCACGAAGCGTCCGATGACGACCGACGGCGGGTCGGCCACGGTCGCCGCCGCCACCCGCACCGGGTCGATCCGCGCGGTGAACGTGCCGGCGTCCGGGTCCAGCTCGACCGTGGCGTCCTGGAAGTCCAACCAGGACCCGACCACCGGGTGCCAGACCTTGTAGACGGTCTCCTTCGCGCTGAACAGCACCAACGGCCAGGACGTGCCGGCCGGCAACCGGGCGCAGCGCTCCTCCTCCTCGGGGCGGCAGATCAGCCGGCGTACCCCCTCGTTGAGCTCGCGGTGCCGCTCGGCGTCCATCCCGACGGACCGGATGTCGGCCGCCCGGGCGACCGCGGCGGCGCAGTAGCCGCGGGTGTGGGTGATGGTGCCGACCAGCCCGGCCGGCCAGGCGGGGGAGCGGTCGGCCGCCGCCGGGACCGGCAGCTCGGGCAGCCCCAGCTCGGCCATCGCCCGCCGGGCGCAGACCCGGCCGGCGGTGTAGTCTCGCCGCCGGCTCTCCACCGCGCGCACCCCGAGACCGCTCTGCTCGGCGGGAAGCAGCTCGCCCGCCCAGTCCGTCGGCCCGGCCACCACGACCGAGACGGTCGGCGGCAGCAGGTCACGCATCACCCACCCCCTTCAGGTACGACGACAGTCTGACCCGCTCGGCTTCGAGCCGGTCGGCCGGCACGGGCGGCGACCCGGGCCAGAGCATGACCTTGCTCGGCGGAGAGGTTCCTGGCGGCCATCGACGGTGAACGTACCGCAACCGTGTAACGCCGGAGCGTCCCGTAGCGCTGTTAGGGCGTCGCGGGGGTGATCTTCCGGCGTCCGCGCGTCGTCGACGCGGCGGGCCGGTGCCAGGTACGACCATCCGAGAGGAAGTGACGATGACCGGTGCCCCGGCACCCTCGGGTTCCCACCCCGACCAGCACGTTCCGGTGACACCGGCGTGGACCTGCGACTCCTGCGGCGAGGAGTGGCCGTGTCCGACCAAACGCGCCCGGCTGCTCAGCGAGTACCAGGTGGACCGCGCCTCGCTCAGCGTCTACCTGGGCTCCTGTCTGGCGGCCGCCACCGCCGACCTGCGTGCCGCGCCGATGACGTCCCTTCAGGACCGGTTCATCGGTTGGGTCCCCCGGGGGCCGCTCGCGACCTGAGCGGCGGTGGCCGCCCCCGGTCGGGCGGCCACCGCCTCCGGTCAGGGCCGGCGGGGACGGCGGGTCAGCGCGAAGCCGACCACGCCGGCCACCGCGGCCAGGACCCCGCCGAACGTGCTCCAGATCCACCGGGAGCCGAGGTCGGGCAGCAGGTCGCCGAACCCGCCGTCCGCCTGCCCGGCTGGGGTTGCCGTCGGTTCCGCGGTCAGCACCGTGCCCGCCTTGGTGTTCGGCACCAGGGGCGCCTTCAGCTCGCCGTCGTCGCGCGAGCCGTCGCCGTCCGCGCTGACCAGCAGGTCGACGTCGACCGGAAGCCCGAGGTCGGCCTCGGGCAGCTCGGTCACCGACAGCCGGAGGTAGTAGGTGCCGGGCAGCGGGTCCGCCGACCAGGGCTCGGCCCACGAGCGCACCTCGCGCAGGGTGCAGCCGAGCGACACGCTGCCGGTCGCGGCGTCGACCGTCGGGGTCTGCGCCCCGGCCGTGCAGGACTGCCGGCGGCGCAGCCCGTCGAAGACCTCGACGGTCCAGGTGGACGCCCCGGTGCGGGCCTTCGGCAGCGACACCGTCGCGGTGATCTCGTGCCGCTGCCCCGCCGAGGCCGGGAACGACCAGTAGAGATGGTCGCCGGTGGAGGCGCCCACCCGTACCGGCTGGCCGGCGGCGATGCCGGTGGCGGTGAGGAAGGACGTGCCGGCCCGGGTGACCGGGGTGGCGCCGGGCGAGGGAGTGGGGGCGGCCGCCGCGGCGGGCACGGCCGGCAGGGCCAGCCCGGCGGCGAGCGCCGCCCCCGCCAGCATCATCGGGGTACGCATCTCAGTTCTCCCTCCAGGTGGCGACCCACCAGCGGGTGAGGAGCCCGGCGACCAGGCCGGTGAGCAGGCCGGCCAGGGTGAGCAGGGCGAGCAGCACCCAGCCCCGGCCCAGGTCGGGCGCGGCCGGGGCGGGGGACGAGGCGACCACGTCGACGGTCAGCTCGACCGGCATCCCCGGCGTGGCCCGGGTGCCCGGCCGGGGCGCGAAGGAGTTGCTCACCACCAGGCAGACCGTCGTGGCGGGGACGGGCGTGGCACCGGGCGTCGGCGTGCCGCCGTCCTCCGTCCCCGACCAGCGCAGGCCCGCCGAGACCACGTCGGTACGTCCACTGCCGGCGTCCACCCCGCGTACCAGTTCCCGGCCGTCGGCGGCGGTGGCCCGCAGCAGCACCCCCTGGTCCGGGTTCACCGGTCGGTCCAGCGCCAGGCTGACCGAGGCGCGCAGCTCCTGCCCCGCCCGCACCGGCACCCGGTACCAGCGGTGCTCGGAGAACGCCTCCCGGTCGCTGTAGACGCCCGGGGCGAGCAGCGGCGCGTTCGCGCACTCCGCCGTGCCGTCGACCACGGTGGGCGCGGCGGTGTACGTCTCGTTCGCCCGGTCCACCAACTGCTTGATCCGGCCGCTCAGCTCGTCGGCGCTCTGCGCCGCCGTGTACGTGCCGCCGGTCGCGCCGGCGATGCAGAGCAACTGCCGGCGTACCTTCTCGTCCGGGGCCAGGCCGAGGGTGTCGACCACCAGCTTCGTGCCCTGGGCGGCCAGCTCACGGGCCACCTCGCAGGGGTCCGGCGGGGCGCAGGTGTCCTCGCCGTCGGTGATCAGCACGATCCGCCGGGCGGTGGCGCCGGTGCCGAGGTCCTGGGCGGCGGAGCGCAGGGCCAGCCCGACCGGGGTGAAGCCGGTCGGCCGCAGGGTGGCCACCGCCGCCTTCGCCTGCACCCGGTCGACCGGACCGACCGGCACGATCTGTTGGGTGTCCAGGCAGCCCTGCTTCTTGTCCTTGCCCCGGTAGGTGGCGCCGAGCACCCGGATGCCGAGCTGGGTCTCCTCGGGCAGCGCGTCGACCACCTCGTTGAACGCCTGCTGGGCGACGGAGATCCGGCTGCGGCCGTCGATGTCCCGGGCCCGCATCGAGCCGCTGACGTCGAGCACCAGCTCGACCTTCGGTGGCTCGGCCGGGGGCTCCTCGTCCGCGAGGGCCGGCGCCGGACCGGTCAGCACGGTGGCCGTCAGCAGTCCGATGAGGACGGCCGTCGGTCGTCTCTTGTTGATCACCGGGCGGAGTGTAGTGGCGTCCACTCTGGATGATCATTTGGGGCGGCTGGCCGCCCTTCCTGTCGCCTTCCGCCCCGGGTGTCCGGCGCGCGACTTCGGCGGGGCTACCCGTCACGTCCGGGTGGATCGGGTGAGTCGTCCGTGTGCTTCTCGTGCGCCGTCCCGGTGCCGGACCCTCCACCGTCCGTCCGGCGCTGATCCTCGTGTTCGGGCAGGAAACGGTACGGACCTACACGGGCTTTACGGCAGACCGTCGACAGGATGATGACCATCCGTCAATTGCCGGAGGTAAACCTCTCACCCACCTTGACAACGGTCGGAAATCTGACCCGAGTCGCCCCGTTGTGCCGGTGCCGAAGGGTGGTTAAGCTTTGTCTTGCGCGCCCCAATCGCCCGCTTCCCCCGTGGCAGGCGATCGGGGCGCGCTTTATTGTGTGCGCGCCGCCCCGTGCCACCGGCGTCTCTCGCCCGGCCCGCCGCGCCGCCCCCCTGCGGGGTCAGATCCAGCGGCCGTCCAGCCACATCCGCGCCGACCAGTCGTCGTACGGCAGCAGGTTGCCCACGAAGATCGGGTAGAAGTACGCGAAGCAGAGCGCCACCAGCAGCACGTACGCGCCGACGATCACCCCGCCGATCAGCCGTCGGTCGTCGCCGCGCGCCAGGTCGGCGTCGGTCGCCGCGCCACCCTCGGGACCGGTCGGGGTGACGATCGCGCCGAGCACGTAGACCACGGCGAGGACCAGGAACGGCAGCGCCGGAGCGGCGTAGAAGGAGAACATCGTCCGGCCGTCGAGGGCGAACCAGAACCAGGGCAGCAGGCCGCCGGCGAGGCTGAGCAGGATCGCTCCGGCGCGCCAGTCCCGCCGGGCCAGGCCCAGCCAGGCGGTCGCGGCCAGCGCCGGCAGGAACGACCACCAGAGCAGCGGCGTGCCGAGCAGCAGGATCTCCGAGGCGCAGCTCGGCGCGCCGCACGCCCCGTCACCCGACCAGTAGAAGGCCACCGGCCGGCCGAGCAGCAGCCACTGCCACGGCCACGACTGGTACTTGTGCGGGGTCTCCAGGCCGGTGTGGAACTCGAACGCCGCCCGGTGGTACTGGTACAGGTTGTTCAGCGCACCGAGGATCGGGGTGTCGCTCAGGCCGGGGGTGTTGGGGTAGCGGGCGGCCAGCCGGTAGTAGCCGTCGTCGCCGAGCAGCCAGCCCGACCAGGTGGCCACGTAGGTCACGACCAGCAGCAGCCCGGCGAGCACCATCCAGGGCAACTCGTCGAGGAGCGCGTCGCGCCACGGGCGGCGTACCCCGGCGGAGCGCCGGACGCCGACCTCCCACAACAGCGCCAGCAGCGCGAACACCGGCACGAAGTACAGCGCGCTCCACTTCACCGCGCAGGCGCAGCCGAGCAGCACCCCGGCGGCCAGCCGCCACCACGGCCAGGTGCGCCAACCGCCGGCCGGCCGCCCGGCCCGCCCCGGCGCGGCCGGGTCGAGCCCGTCGTCCAACGCCCGGGACCAGCGTCGCCGCCGGGCGTCCCGGTCGAGCACCAGGGCGCCGAACGCGGCCAGCACGAACAGCAGCAGGAAGATGTCGAGCAGCGCGGTGCGGGAGAGCACCAGGTGGAAGCCGTCCAGCGCGAGCAGCAGGCCGGCCGCACAGCCGAGCGTGGTGGAGCGGAACAGCCGGCGGGCGATCCGGGTCAGCATCAGCACCGACAGGATGCCGGCCAGCGCCGCCGAGAACCGCCAGCCGAACTCCGGGGCGGTGGTGAACAGGTGCCCCGGCACCGAGATGTTGTGCTCCTGGTCGGCGTAGCCGAAGGCCCACTCGCCGAACCCGATCAGCCACTTGCCCAGTGGCGGGTGCACCACGTACGACGGGCCGTTGTCCTTGTAGTTCCACTCGACGCCCTTGTCGATCAGGCCGTAGCCGTCCCGGGCGTAGTAGATCTCGTCGAAGATCTTGCCCTTGGGGCTGCTCAGGCCGAGCAGGCGCAGGATCGCGGCGATCACCACCACCACGGCGGTGGCGATCCAGGAGTTCACGTCCAGCCGGGCTTCGACGGTGGCGAGCCGGCGACGCACGACGGCCGGGACGCCGCCACCATCGGTGGGCGGAATGCCCTGGTCGGGTCCGGTCGCGTTCGCGCTCTGCGCTGTCGACGCACTCGTCACCCGGCGATCGTAGGCTCTGGAGGTGCCCGGTGGCGCCCATCGTCCCCGACATCGGCACGCCGATCGATGAAGGAGCGCTACTCGTGGGTGAAATGTCCGAGCCCGGGCGCCTGGTCCTGCTCGGCGCACCGCTGGGCAACCCGGCCGACGCCTCCGCGCGGTTCCGCGAGGTGCTCGCCACCGCCGACGTGGTGGCCGCCGAGGACACCCGCCGCCTCACCCGGCTGGCCCGGGACCTCGACGTCACCGTGGGCGGCCGGATCGTCTCCTACTTCGAGGGCAACGAGGAGCGGCGTACCCCGGAACTGGTCGAGGTGCTGACCGCCGGATACCTGGTCGCGCTGGTCACCGACGGCGGCATGCCGAGCGTCTCGGACCCGGGCTACCGGCTGGTCCGGGGCGCGCTGGACGCCGGCGTGCCGGTCACCGCCGCCCCCGGCCCGAGCGCGGTGACCACCGCCCTGGCGCTGTCCGGCCTGCCCTGCGACCGGTTCTGCTTCGAGGGCTTCCTGCCCCGCTCGCCCGGCGGCCGACGGTCCCGGCTGCGCGCCCTGGCGGCCGAGGAACGGACCCTGGTCTTCTTCGAGGCCCCGCACCGGATCGCCGGCGCGCTGGCCGACCTGGCCGCCACCTTCGGCGCCGACCGCCCGGCCGCGCTCTGCCGCGAGCTGACCAAGACGTACGAGGAGATCGTCCGCCGGCCGCTCGGCGAGCTGGCGGACTGGGCCGCCGAGGGTGAGCCGCGCGGGGAGATCACCCTGGTGGTCGCCGGGGCTCCGGAGCGGCCGGCGGAACGCCCCGACGACGACGTGCTGCGCGCCGCGGTGGCCGAACGGGAGGCCGCCGGGCTGTCCCGGCGCGACGCGATCAGCGAGGTCGCCGCCGGGTACGGGCTGCGCCGCCGCGACGTCTACACCGTGGTGCACGCCTGACGCGCGATCGGCTCACCAGGCGGCGATCAGCATGCCCAGGGTGATCAGCACGGGCCCGCCGTAGGCGCCGGCCGTGGCCCAGCGGCGCTGCCGCGCGTCGGCCAGCCGGGCCGCCCCGGTCCCGCGGGCGATGCCGGCCCCGCAGCCGGCAACCACCAGCAGCCCGAGCAGCCAGCTCAGGTGCCGGCCGAAACCGGTGCCGACGTACGCGGTGTCGTCGCCCGCCCCGGTCATCCGCGCGGACAGCGCCGTACCGGTGGCCCGGCGCTCGCCCGGCACCCCGCTGACCCGGACCCCGTGGGCCAGGAACCGGCCCCGGTCGGCGAAGAAGACACCCCGGCAGCGCTGGGTCAGCCCGTTCCCGGTGCAGTCCGTGATCACGACCGTGCCGGTGCTGGCGTGCCCGACCGCGAGCCAGAACGGCCCGGCGCTCACCCAGGCGAAGAAGGCGGCGACCAGGCTCAGCGTCACCAGCACCGCCAGCCCCCGCACCGGGTCGGGCGGGTGCGCGGCGCGCGACGGGCGCGGGCGGGCGGGTCCGGCGGGCGGGCGCTCACCGCGCTTCGGCTCCTCGCGCAGCGGCGTACCGTCCCAGTGCACCTCCTCGATCGGCGCCCAGAAGGCGGCGCCCCCCTCCGCCGTGCCCGGGTCGGTGGCGCGATCGGCGCGTGGGCCGCGCGCCGGCTGACGGACCGGGACCCGGCGCGGCACCGCGTCGACCGGCGCGCCGGTGGTCGGCTCGACCTCGACCGGCGTCTCGTCCGGTCCCGGCACCACCCGCGGCTGGGGCGCGACGCCGCCGCCCCGCGCCGGTGCGGCCGGCGGGTCCGTCCTGGTGCCCGGGGACTTCTCGCCGCGCCCGGGTGCCGCTCGTCTGCCAGTCACGGCGTTCATTGGACACCGCGTCGGGGAAGGGGCCGGGCAGCTCAGGCCGCGTGTCGGCGACAAATCGGACGAACGGCCGGGGGTGGATCGACCGTCGGCGGTGTCGGCCCCGACACGGGGAGGCCTATTGGTTCGCGGCCACCGGGGCGCGGTCACTAGGCTTGCTGGTCATGAGTCACGTTCTCGCGGCGGTCGCCTGGCCGTACGCCAACGGCCCGCGCCACATCGGCCACGTCTCCGGTTTCGGCGTTCCCTCCGACGTCTTCGCCCGGTACATGCGGATGGCCGGCCACGACGTGCTCATGGTCTCCGGCACCGACGAGCACGGCACCCCGATCCAGGTGCAGGCCGACGCCGAGGGGGTCACCCCCCGCGAGCTGGCCGACCGGTACAACCGGGTGATCGCCGAGGACCTGCGGGCACTGGGACTCTCCTACGACCTGTTCACCCGCACCACCACCCGCAACCACTACGCGGTGGTGCAGGAGCTGTTCCAGGGGCTGCACCGCAACGGGTACATCGTGCCCAAGGTCACCACCGGTGCGATCTCCCCGTCCACCGGCCGGACCCTGCCGGACCGCTACATCGAGGGCACCTGCCCGATCTGCGGCTACGACAGCGCCCGCGGCGACCAGTGCGACAACTGCGGCAACCAGCTCGACCCGGTCGACCTGATCGACCCCAAGTCGAAGATCAACGGCGAGACGCCGAAGTTCGTCGAGACCGAGCACTTCTTCCTGGACCTGCCCGCCCTCGCCGACGTGCTGCGGCAGTGGCTGGACACCCGGGAGGGCTGGCGGCCCAACGTGCTGCGCTTCTCGAAGAACCTGCTCGACGACCTCCAGCCCCGGGCCATCACCCGGGACCTGGAGTGGGGCGTGCCGATCCCGCTCGACGGCTGGCGCGACCGCGGCGACAAGCGGATCTACGTCTGGTTCGACGCGGTGATCGGCTACCTGTCGGCCTCCATCGAGTGGGCCCGCCGCACCGGCGACCCGGAGGCCTGGCGGAAGTGGTGGGCGGCCGACGGCGAGGGGAAGGACGCCCGCGGCTACTACTTCATGGGCAAGGACAACATCGTCTTCCACTCGGTGATCTGGCCGGCGCTGCTCTCCGGCTACTCCGGCGAGGGCACCAACGACGGCGAGCCGGGCGAGCTGGGCCGGCTCAACCTCCCCACCGAGGTGGTCTCCAGCGAGTACCTGACCATGGAGGGGCGCAAGTTCTCCTCGTCCCGCAAGGTGGTCATCTACGTCCGGGACTTCCTGGAGCGCTACGACGCCGACGCGCTGCGGTACTTCATCGCCGTCGCCGGCCCGGAGAGCAACGACACCGACTTCACCTGGGCGGAGTTCCTCCGCCGCAACAACGACGAGCTGGTCGCCGGCTGGGGCAACCTGGTCAACCGGTCCGTCTCGATGGCGGCGAAGAACTTCGGTACCATCCCGCCGGTCGACCCGGCCGGGCTCACCGAGGCCGACGAGGCGCTGCTCGCCACCGCCCGGGCCGGCTTCACCGTCGTCGGTGACCTGATCGCCAGGCACCGGCAGAAGCAGGCCATCGGCGAGGCGATGAAGGTGGTCGCCGAGGCCAACAGGTACCTCTCCGAGCAGGCCCCGTGGAAGCTCAAGGACGAGGCGGACAAGCCGCGGATGGGCACCATCCTGCACGTCGCCCTCCAGGTGGTCAGCGACGCCAACACGCTGCTCACCCCGTTCCTGCCGCACTCGGCCCAGAAGATCCACGAGCTGCTCGGCGGCACCGGCGTGCACGCGCCGATGCCGGTCATCGAGGAGGTCGACGACCTCGACGGCGGCCCGGCGTACCCGGTGCTGACCGGGGACTACACGGTCGGGGCGCGCTGGGAGTCCGTACCGGTGCAGGCCGGCCGGCCGCTGGCGGCGCCGAAGCCGGTCTTCCGCAAGCTCGACCCCTCCATCGTCGAGGAGGAGCTGGCCCGCCTGGCCGGCTGAGCCGCACGTGGCGGCGCGGCCCACGGGTTTCCCCCGGAGCCGCGCCGCCGATCTTTCCGCCTCCGCCGTCAGGCGCGGGCCATGCTGGCCTGGCTGACGAAGTCCAGGATCGCCTTGGTGACCTCGTCGGCGTGCGTCCAGGGTGTGCCGTGCGGGGCGCCCTTCAACGTGATCAACTGGCTGCCCGGCAGCATCGGCTGGAGCCGCTGCCCGGTCGCCGGGTACGGCAGCACGTTGTCCTTGTCGCCCTGCACGATCAGCACCGGCACGTTGATCCTGGGCAGGTCGCCCCGGAAGTCGGTCTGCCAGGCGTCCACGCTGTCGTGGGTGCCCTTCGCCGAGGCCATCGTGCCGATGTTCCAGTGCGCCCGGTACGCCTCCTCGCTGACCCACCCGCCCTTGTTCTCCGAGTAGTTGAAGAAGGCGTCGCAGAAGGACGTCAGGAAGGCGAACCGGTCGGCCAGGATGGCCTGCTGGAAGCCGTCGAAGAGCTGCTTGTCGACGCCCTCCGGGTTGTCGGCCGTCTTCAGCAGGAACGGCGCCAGCGGCGCCAGCAGCACCGCCTTGCTCACCCGGCTCGACCCGTACGTGCCCAGGTAGCGGGTCACCTCACCGGTGCCCATCGAGTGCCCCACGAGCAGCACGTCCCGCAGGTCCAGCTGGGTCATCAGCACGTCGAGGTCCGCGCTGAAGGTGTCGTAGTCGTACCCCGTCGCCGGCTGGCCGGACGCCCCGAAGCCCCGCCGGTCGTACGTGATCACCCGGTAGCCGGCGTTCAGCAGCGGAATGGAGACCTTCTCCCAGCTCGCGCCGTTGAACGGGAACCCGTGGATCAGCACCACCGGCTGGCCGGAGCCGTGATCCTCGTAGTACAGGTCGATGGGGGCGGAGAACTCCGCCCCGACGGTGATGAAAGGCATGCGGGTCTCCTGATCCGTGAAGGTCGGACGCCCCGCGCTTTCCCGACCCGCTGCCCGTTATGCGCACCCGCGCTACTGCGGGTACGGCTGGTCCACCACCTGGTCGTCGGTGACCTCAGCCCCCGGCGCCCACGTCTCGTAGACGCCCCGTTCGTGGCACTGCGACCCGGTGTCGACCACCGAGTCCGGGTCCGGTCGGCACAGCCGCAACCGCAGCCACCCCGCTTCCTCCCGCAACACCAGGCACGGCACGTCCCGCCACCGCGCGTACCGCAGTCGCCGGGCCACCCACTCCACCGGGTAGCGGGCGGCCCGGGTCATCGCCAGCACCCGGAAGCCGCCGGGCAGGTCGGCCACCGCCTCGTACTCGGTGCCGCCGTGGCCGCCGACCAGTTGCGTGGAGCGGGGCGCGTCGCCGGTGGGCAGGTACTCCTGGTCGGGGGGGAGCTCCGGCACCGCCGCGAGCAGGTGCCGCCACTGCGGGCCGACCATCCGCAGCCAGCCGCGCTGCTCCGCCTGGTAGCTGTAGAGCACCACCTCCACCCCCTCCGCGGTGTACGCGAGCAGGGTGGCGTTCGCCGGCAGCGGCAGGTCGGCGCAGTCCCGGGTGACGAACTCCGGGATCAGCTGCGCGTTGCTCGGCACGAAGCCGGTGCCCAGCACCGGCGGGCCGAGCCGGTCCCGGGGCGGCAGCGCCAGCAGCCCCCGGTGCGCCGGGCCGACCGGCACGTCGTAGTCGACCGGGTCGGCCGCCCGCCAGCGCAGCACGTACGCCACGTCGTCGCCGCCGCCCGCGCCGTCGCCGCGCAGCACCGCCAGCGCCGCCGGCGTACGCAGGTGCGCCACGTCGTGCTCCCGGTAGCAGAAGCCGTGCGGCAGCCAACCCCGCACGTAGCCGGCGAGCTGCTGGGCGGAGAGCACCTTGACCATCCGGGTGCCGCGCCGCACCACCGCCGAGGCGCGGACGGTGGTGAGTGTCGGGTCCCCGGCCGCCGTCGGCTGCTGGCTGAGCTGGTGCACGTACGCCCAGCCGCGCTCCCGGTGCAGCGGCACCAGCAGCGGCGCCTCCGGCTCCTCGGCCGGCTCCGTCGCCCCCTGCACCGCGCCGACCTCGGTCACGTGGACGAACCTGCGCCACGGCAGCGCCGAGCCGGGCCGGGGCGCCCACTCGAAACCGGGTGCCTCGTCAGCGCGGAACAACTCGTACGCCGCGCCCCGGGCGATCTCCTCCGCCGGGTACGTCGTGCCTTCGTGGACGACGCGCAACCCGGTGTCGCTGGCCTGACGGGTGACGGTCATCCTGCAGACGGTAATCACGGTTGATGCCAGGCCGGTGAACAGTCGATGGCGTCCCGGAGACATGGCCCGGTGGCGGTGTGTGATGCTGGCCGCGATGAGTGAGCCGACCGAAACCCGCAAGCAGCGGGCCGCCCGCCGGGCCGGGGAGTTCCCGCCCGCGCCGGAGGCGTTGCCCCGCCCCGTGCTCGACAGCCACACCCACCTGGACATCACGGTCAGCGAGGCGGGGGTGCCCGGCGGCGGTCCCGCCGCCGACCCGGTCGCCGCCGCGATCGAGGTGGCCGCCGCCGTCGGCGTGGACCGGCTGGTCCAGGTCGGCGTCGACGTGGGCTCCTCTAGCTGGGGCGCCGACGTCGCCGAGAAGTACCGGGCGGTGCTCGCCACCGTCGCGCTGCACCCGAACGAGGCGCCCCGACTGACCGACCTCGACGAGGCGCTGCGCGAGATCGAGGCGCTCGCCGCCCGGGACCGGGTCCGGGGCGTCGGCGAGACCGGGATGGACTTCTTCCGTACCGGCGACGAGGGGCGGGCCGCGCAGGAGGAGAGCTTCCGGGCGCACATCGCCATCGCCAAGCGGTACGGCAAGGCCCTGGTGATCCACGACCGGGACGCGCACGCCGACGTGCTGCGCGTCCTCGACGACGAGGGCGCGCCGGACGCCGTGGTGCTGCACTGCTTCTCCGGCGACGCCGAGTTCGCCGCCGAGTGCGTCCGCCGGGGCTACCTGCTCAGCTTCGCCGGCACCGTCACCTTCGGCAGCGCCGGTGCGCTGCGCGAGGCCGCCGCGCTCACCCCGCTCGACCAGCTCCTGGTGGAGACCGACGCGCCGTACCTGACCCCGATGCCGCACCGGGGGCGGCCGAACGCGTCGTACCTGATTCCGCTGACGGTGCGGTTCCTGGCCGGCACCACCGGCGCGGACCTCGACGAACTCTGCGCCGCCATCTCCGCCACCGGCGACCGGGTCTTCGGCCCGTGGTGAGCGGGCCCGGTCCCGCCGATACGCTACGGGGCGTGACCGGACTCCTCGGCCCGGCGGAGATCCGGGAACTGGCCGCCCGGCTGGGCGTCGCCCCCACCAAGAAGCTCGGCCAGAACTTCGTGCACGACCCGAACACGGTCCGCCGGATCGTCACCGCCGCCGGGCTGGCCCCGGACGACGTGGCGCTGGAGGTCGGGCCGGGGCTCGGCTCGCTCACCCTGGCCCTGCTGCCGGTCGCCGCCCACGTGCACGCCGTGGAGATCGACCGGACGCTGGCCGGCGCGCTGCCGGAGACCGCCGCCCGGCACGCCGGCCCGGACGCCGCCCGGCTCACCGTGCACCACGCCGACGCGCTGCGGGTCCGCGCCGCCGACCTGGCCGAGCCGGCCCCGACCGCGCTGGTGGCGAACCTGCCCTACAACGTCGCGGTGCCGGTGGTGCTGCATCTGCTGGCCGAGCTGCCCACCCTGCGACAGGGCCTGGTGATGGTGCAGAAGGAGGTCGCCGACCGGCTCGTCGCCGGTCCCGGCTCCAAGGTGTACGGCGTCCCGTCGGTGAAGCTGGCCTGGTACTCCCGGGCCCGCGCCGCCGGCAAGGTGCCACCGAACGTGTTCTGGCCGGTGCCCAACGTCGACTCCGGCCTGGTCGCCTTCACCCGCCGCGAACCGCCCCGCGCCGACGTCCCCCGGGAACGCGTCTTCGCCGTGGTGGACGCCGCGTTCGCGCAGCGCCGCAAGACTCTGCGCGCCGCGCTGGCCGGCTGGGCCGGCGGCGCCGACCGGGCCGCCGCGACGCTCACGGCGGCCGGCGTCGACCCCGGCGCGCGCGGGGAGTCACTCACCGTGGAGCAGTTCGCCGCCATCGCCGCGTCGGCTCCGGCCGCCGCGCCCGCCGCGCAGTAGGCTGGCGCCGTGTCCGCCGGGGGCACGCCGCACGTGTACGCGTACGACCTGGTTGACGGCCGCCGCGAGCCGGCCGCCGACTCCGCCGAGGAGCTGATCGTGGAGAAGCCGTTCGACATCCGCCCGCGCCGGCGGGACCTCGCCCCGTGACCGAGGCCTGGCGACCGGACGACGACGAGCAGCAGCGGCGCGGCGCCAGCGGACCGGTCCGCGTCCGGGTGCCGGCGAAGGTCAACCTGCACCTCGGGGTGGGGCCGTTGCGCCGCGACGGCTACCACGAGCTGAACACCGTCTACCACGCCATCTCCATCCACGACGAGCTCACCGCCCGCCGGGGCGACACGCTCACCCTGACCATGGAGGGCGAGGGCGCCGGCGAGCTGGCCCTGGACGACACCAATCTGGTGATCCGGGCCGCCCACGCCCTCGCCGGGTACGCCGGGGTGCTGCCGCACGCCCGGCTGCACCTGCGCAAGCAGATCCCGCTCGCCGGTGGCCTGGCCGGCGGCAGCGCCGACGCGGCCGCGGCGCTGGTCGCCTGCGACGCGCTCTGGGGCACCGGGCTGTCCCGCGACGAGCTGGCCGGCATCGCCGCCGACCTCGGTTCGGACGTGCCCTTCCTGATCCACGGCGGCACCGCCCTGGGCACCGGCCGGGGCGAGGCGGTCAGCCCGGTGCTGGCCCGCCCCACCTCCTGGCACTGGGTGGTCGCCGTCGCCGACGGCGGCCTGTCCACCCCGGCGGCCTACCGGGAGCTGGACCGGCTCCGCGACGCCGGCAGCGCCGGTGAGCCGCTGGGCAGCACCGACGCGCTGCTCGCCGCGCTGCGCCAGCGCGACCCCCGGGTGCTCGCCGCCACCCTCGGCAACGACCTCCAGGACGCCGCGCTGGCCATGCGCCCGTCGCTGGCCGACACCCTCAAGGCCGGCGAGGCGGCCGGGGCGCTGGCCGGCATCGTCTCCGGCTCCGGCCCCACCTGCGTCTTCCTCGCCACCGACGCCGCCCACGCCGCGCGGATCGCCGGCGAGCTGGAGGCGGCCGAGGTGTGCCGGGAGGCCCGGCTCGCCCACGGGCCGGTCGCCGGAGCCCGCATCACCTGACCGGCGCGCCCCGCGCCCCCGACACCTCGGGCGCCGGCCTCGCCCGGCGAGCGCCACGGCGCGTCGCGCCGGCAAGATCGACTCCAGGTCGGCGACATGGGTGTCCGGGTGGCGGGGACACCCCCGTTCCGGCGACCCGGAGTTGATCGTGCGCGCCGGGCCGGGGCGGCCGGGCGACCCCCGTGCAGGGCAGCCTGCCGGCCGGAGCCGCGCGGCGCGGGCGGCCAGGCGGTCCGCGTACCCTTGGAGGTCAGGCGTCCCCAGGTGCCAGCCGGCACCGGGACGCCTTGATCATGGGAGGTGAGGTCGTGGCCAACATCGTCAACCTGGACCGGGTGTCCAAGGGGTACGGCGCTGCCGGTCCGCTGCTCACCGACGTCTCGCTCGGCCTCGACGACGCCGACCGGATCGGCGTGGTCGGCCTCAACGGCGCCGGCAAGTCCACCCTGCTGCGGCTGCTCACCAAGCAGGAGGAACCGGACGACGGCCGGGTCACCCACCGCCGCGACCTGCGGGTCCTCTGGCTGCCGCAGAGCCTCACCCTCGCTCCCGAGGCCACCGTCCGGGACGTGGTGCTCGGCACCGCCTGGCTCGGCCAGAGCATGGGCGCCGAGCACGAGTGGGCCGGCGACGCCGGCGTCCGGGCCATCCTCGACGGCCTCGGCATGCCGCACCTCGGCCTCGACCAGCCGGTCGGCCCGATGTCCGGCGGCGAGCGGCGCCGGGTCGCGCTGGCCGCGCTGCTGGTCCGCGAGTCGGACCTGCTGATCCTCGACGAGCCCACCAACCACCTCGACGTCGGCGGGGTCGACTGGTTGGCGACGTACCTGGTCGGCCGCAAGGGCGCGCTGGTCGTGGTCACCCACGACCGGTGGTTCCTGGACGCGGTCTGCAGCTCCACCTGGGAGGTCGCCGACCAGGCCGTCCGCGCCTACGAGGGCGGCTTCGCCGCCTGGACCCTCGCCCGCGTCGAGCGGGAGCGGGTCGCCGCGGCCACCGAGGCGCGCCGGCAGAACCTGCTCCGCAAGGAGATCGCCTGGCTGCGCCGCGGCCCGCCCGCCCGTACCTCCAAGCCGCGGTTCCGGATCGACGCGGCCAACGCGCTCATCGCCGACGTCCCGCCGCCGCGCGACACCATGTCGCTGCAACGGCTCGCCACCGCCCGGCTCGGCAAGCAGGTGTACGACCTGGAGCACGTCCGCCTGAACGCCGGCCCCAAGGAGATCCTGCACGACGCCACCTGGCAGGTCGGCCCCGGTGACCGGATCGCCATCCTCGGCCGCAACGGCGCCGGCAAGACCACCCTGCTGCGGATGCTCGCCGGCATCACCCGCCCCGACGGCGGCCGGTTCCACACCGGCTCCACCGTCCGGCCCGCGTTCCTGTCGCAGGAACTCGCCGAACTCCCGGGTCACCTGCGGGTCCTGGAAGCCGTCGAGGAGATCGCCCGCCGGGTGCAGCTCGGCGACCGGGAGATCTCCGCCGCCCAGCTCGCCGAGATCTTCGGCTTCGACGACCGGCGGCTCTGGACGCCGGTCAGCGACCTCTCCGGTGGGGAGCGCCGCCGGTTGCAGATGCTCCGACTGCTCGCCGGCGAGCCCAACGTGCTGCTGTTCGACGAGCCCACCAACGACCTGGACACCGACACCCTGGCCTCGCTGGAGGACCTGCTCGACTCCTGGCCCGGGACGATCATCGTGGCCAGCCACGACCGTTACCTGATCGAGCGGGTCACCGACGTCGCGTACGGGATGTTCGGCGACGGCCGGCTGGTGCACCTGCCCGGCGGGGTCGACGAGTACCTGTCGCGGGCCGGCGGTGCGGAGCCGGCGCGGATCCCGGCGGCTCCCACGGCCGCCCCGGGCGCCGCGGCACCGACCGGCATGTCCGCCGCTGAGGCCCGGCAGGCCCGCAAGGAGCTGAGCCGGCTGGAACGGCAGATCGCCAAGCTGGATCAGAAGGAGACCGGGCTGCTCGACCAGCTCGCCGCGCACGCCACCGACTACGCCAGGGTCGCCGAACTCGACGCGCAGCTCAAGGAGATCCGCGCCGAGCGGGAGCGGACCGAGGAGACCTGGCTCACCCTGGCCGACGAGGTCCCGCCGGTCTGACCGCCGCCGCGCCCGCGTCCCGGCACGAGACGGGGGCCGTGTGCGGCGTCACATCCCGGCGTGCGGGACAATCGTCGTCGACCTCTCTCATCCCCACGGCGTTGGAGACTCAGACATGGCCCATACCCCCGTCAACCACCCCGCGCGGCCGATCTACCGGGCGATCGGCGGGCTCGTTGGTCTGTACCTGGTGGTCTTCGGTGTGCTCGGCGTCATCGCGAGCGCGGGCAACGACCTCTTCGCCCAGGATGACACCAAGGTCCTGGGTCAGGGGACGAACCTCGGATTCTCGCTGCTGAGCATCCTGCTCGGCATCCTCGTGCTGGCCGGCACCGTGATCGGCCGCAACCTCGACGTGGCGATCAACCAGTTCCTGGCCTACGGCCTGATGGTGCTCGGCCTGGCCGAGCTGGCGTTCCTGCAGACCGACGCCAACATCGGCAACTTCAGCATCCTCACCGTGATCGTGGTGCTGACGCTCAGCATGGTCCTGCTGATGGCCGGCATGTACGGCAAGGTCGGCACCGACGAGGAGAAGGACGCCTGGGAGAAGGCCCGGCTCGTCCTCTGATCCTCTTCTCGGTCGCGCTTCGGGTTTTCGCCGGAGCCCGACCCGCTCCGCGCGGTCAGGCTTGATCCCTGCGCGGGTCGGGCTCCGGCGAAACCGGCCGTGGTCCCGCTTCGTCCGTGGCTTGCTTCCGGGCGGGGCGGGATCTTTCGTTCGGCGGGGCTGCCCGGCTGCCCGGCTATTCGCCGGACGGCGGGTCCGGTCTGGGGGGAGAATCCTCCGGAAAGAGGTCTTCTCGGACGGAGGGGTCAATGGCGCACTTTCCGGTGAACCATCCGGCGCGCCCGCTGTACCGGGTCTTCTCCGGGCTGGTCGGGCTCTACATCCTGGTCTTCGGCGTCTGGGGTGTCTTCGAGACCTGGGGGCAGCCGCTCTTCGGCCGGGGCCCCAACTGGGCGCTCGGGCTCCGCACCAACCTGGCGTTCTCGCTGGTCTCCGTGGTCTTCGGGATCGTGCTGATGATCGGGGCGTCCCGACGCAGCAACCTCGGGCATCACATGAACCTGGCCGCCGGGGCGGTCTTCCTGGTCACCAGCATCGCCATGATGGCCGTCCTGCAGACCACCGCGAACTTCCTGAACTTCTCCATGTCCACGGTGATCGTGTCGATGCTCTTCGGCCTGCTGCTGCTCGCCACCGGCCTCTACGACAAGGTCGGCACGGACGAGCACGCCGAAGAGGAGCGCCGCCGCCGGGAACACCCGATCGCGGAGGCCGGCACCCGCTGAACCGGCCGGCGGTCAGGCCCGCTTGCGGGTGATCAGACCCGGCTTCGCCTCCAGGTGGGACAGCCCGTTCCAGGACAGGTTCACCAGGTGCGCCGCCACCGTCTCCTTGCGCGGCTTGCGCACCTCCAGCCACCAGCGGCCCGTCAACGCCACCATCCCGACCAGGGCCTGCGAGTAGAGCTCGGCCAGCTTGGGGTCGTACCCCCGGGTGGAGAACTCGGCCGCCAGGATGTGCTCCACCTGGTGCCCGACGTCGTTCATCACGCTGCTGAAGTTCCCCGTCGCCGCCATCAGCGGCGACTCCCGGACCAGCACCCGGAACCCGCTGGTCTCCTCCTCGATGTAGGTGAGCAGCGCCAGCGCCGCCTGCTCCAGCAGCTCGCGCGGGTGCCCGGCGGTCAACGCCGTGGCGATCCGGTCCAGCAGGGCGCGCACCTCGCGGTCGACCACCACCGCGTAGAGGCCCTCCTTGCCGCCGAAGTGCTCGTAGATCACCGGCTTGGACACCTTGGCCCGCGACGCCACCTCCTCGATGGAGGTGGCGTCGAACCCGCGCTCGGCGAAGATCTGCCGGCCGATCGAGATCAGTTGCTCCCGCCGCTGCGCCGCGGACATGCGTACCCGGGAGGTGGGCTTCGCGGCCGGCGGGCTCGCCGCCCGCCGCCGTCCGTCGGTGGCCTCGTCCGCCATCTCGTCACCTCGCCGGCGCTCGGTGACGCCCTGTCGTGGGATGTTCCTGCCGCCGTGCCCGTCTACCTCGGTCACCCGGCCATACTGCCAGGTAACCTCCGCGGGCATCGCCCGGTTTCAGCGCCGTGCGGCCGGCTTCACCAGCTTGGCGGCGATCCGCTCCGGTTTCGGCCAGCGGACGTCCCGGGCCGCGCCGGCCTTCTCCAGCAGCCAGATCACCCGGGCGGAGATGTCCACCTGGCCGCGCAGCACGCCGTGCCGCGCGCTCGTCGGGTCGGCGTGGTGCAGGTTGTGCCAGCTCTCGCCGAACGACAGGAGCGCCAGCGGCCAGAAGTTCGACGCCCGGTCGCCCTGCCGCACGGCGAACGGCCGCTCGCCGTAGACGTGGCAGACCGAGTTGATCGACCAGGTCACGTGGTGCAGCAACGCGATGCGGACCAGACCGCCCCAGAAGAGCGCCGTCCACGCCCCGGACCAGGACCAGGTCGCCAGGCCGCCCATCACGGCCGGCCCCAGCACTGAGACCACCACCAGCAGCGGGAAGAGCCGGTCCACCCGCCGGGTGTCCCGGTCGGCCAGCAGGTCCGGGGCGAAGCGGGCCCGGTTGGACAACTCCCGGCCGAACAGCCAGCCCACGTGGGCGTGGAACAGGCCCCGGGCCAGCCCGCGGACGCTCTCGCCGTAGCGCCACGGCGAGTGCGGGTCACCCTCGGCGTCGGAGAACGCGTGGTGCCGGCGGTGGTCGGCGACCCACTGGATGATCTCGCCCTGCACGGCGAACGAGCCCGCCACCGCCAACGCCACCCGCACCGGGCGCGGGGCCTTGAACGAGCCGTGGGTGAAGTACCGGTGGTAGCCGATGGTGATGCCCAGCCCGGAGAGGAGGTACCAGAAGGCCGCGATGGCCAGGTCCGGGCCGCCCAGCCAGCCGCCCCAGGCGACCGGGACGGCGGCGAGCAGGGCCAGGAAGGGTACGACCACGAAGGCCCACAGCGCGATCAGGATGCCCGTGGACTGCGGGCCCTGGGTGAGTGGCTTCGGCCCGGTGGCACTCTCGTCCGTCACGGTCGACATGGCACCTCCCAGCGGAGATATACGCCTACGTCACCGTAACTTAGGGCTCCGCCCCGGTGGAGTGAACAGTTGCGGACATGAATGAAGGGCCTGTCGTACGGCAGTTCTAAGTTTCCTGCCGTGAGCGATCCGACCGCCGACGAGGTGCGCCGGCTGCGTGCCGAGGAGAAGCTGTCCGTCCGCCAGATCCGGGCCCGGACCGGTCTCGGCCGCAACCGGGTGCACGAGCTGCTGCGCGGGGTGCCGCCGCCGGAGTGGACCCGGCGGCCCAACGCCAAGGACGGGTTGCGGGCGGAGGCGGTGCAGCTGCGTGGTCAGGGCTGCTCGGTGAACGACATCGCCCAGCGGCTCGGGGTGGCCAAGTCGACCGCGTACCTCTGGGTGCGGCATCTGCCGCTCGACGGGAGCGACGAGGCGGCGGCACGACGCCGGGCGCACTCGAAGGTGATGACGGACGCCCGGTGGGCCGCCCACCGCGCGGCGCGGGACGAGGCGCAGGCTGCCGCGCATCGGGCGGCGGCCGGCGTGGTGGGTGCGCTGGCGGAACGGGATCTGCTGCTCCTGGGCGCGGCGATCTACTGGTGCGAGGGATCCAAGTCGAAGCCGTGGCGACGTCAGGACCACGTTCAGTTCGTCAACAGTGATGCCCGCCTGCCCCGGCTGTTCCTCCGCTTCCTTGAAACGTGCGGAGTCGACCGAAACGTGCCGACCTACCGGGTGAGCATTCACGAGTCCGCCGATGTCGCCGCTGCCGAGCAGTGGTGGGTCCACACACTCGAGCTATCGGCCACCCGATTTCAGCGGGCAACGCTGAAGCGGCATCGGCCGACGATCCGTTACAACACGCAGGAGGAGTACCACGGCTGCCTGGTCATCGATGTGCCGCGGAGTCGAGAGCTGTACTGGAGAATTGAGGGTCTCGTCGCAGGGCTCGGTGCAGCGATCACGTAGGGGTGGGGCCGCTGAGAGGGAGGCGCTAAGCTGTCTTGCGTCACAGTCGGCCGTGGTGTAATTGGCAACACCCGGGTCTTTGGTACCCGTGTTTCAGGTTCGAACCCTGGCGGCCGAGCCTTCTCCGATATCGCGCCGCACGTGGGGTATGGGACTAAGCGCCCCGCAGTCTGGTTAGCATGGCCGCGAGACTGTCGCCTTCCCGACGGGAGCCACGTCGTGCCCCAGCCCCACCTCCGTACCGTCGTCGTGCTCGCCGCCGGTGAGGGCAAGCGGATGAAGTCGGCGCTGCCCAAGGTGCTGCACCCACTGCTCGGTCGTACGCTGCTCGGTCACGTGCTGACCGCGGCCGCGCCGCTGGCCGCCGACCGCACCGTGGTGGTGGTCGGCCACGGCGCCGAGCAGGTCCGGGCGCACCTGACCGAGATCGCCCCGGGCGCCACCCCGGTCCTCCAGGCGCAGCAGCTCGGCACCGGGCACGCCGTGCGGATCGCGCTGGAGGCGGTGCCGGAGGCCTCCGGCACGGTGGTCGTGATCAACGGGGACGTCCCGCTGCTGCGCGCCGAGACGGTGGCCGCGCTGGTGGCGGCGCACGAGGGCGAGGGCGCGGCGGCGACCGTGCTCGCCGCCGAGGTGCCCGACCCGACCGGCCTGGGCCGGATCGTGCGCGACGCCGCGGGGCGGCTGGAGCAGATCGTCGAGGAGCGGGACGCGACCCCGGCGCAGCGCGCGCTGCGGGAGATCAACGCCGGCATCTACGCGTTCGACGCGGTGCGGCTGCGGGACGCGCTGGGCAAGCTCTCCACCGACAACGACCAGGGCGAGGAGTACCTCACCGACGTCTTCGGCCTGCTCGTCTCGGCCGGGGAGCCGGTGGGCGTGCACGTCGCCGCGGACCACGTCGAGACGCTGGGCTGCAACGACCGGGTGGAGCTGGCGGGGCTGCGCCGGCTGCTGCGCGACCGGGTCAACGAGGCGTGGATGCGGACCGGGGTGAGCATCCTCGACCCGGAGACCACCTGGATCGACGTCACCGCCGCCGTGGAGCGGGACGCGGTGATCGACCAGAACACCCAGCTGCGGGGCACGACGGTGGTCGGCGCGCAGGCCGTCGTCGGGCCGGACGTGACGCTGATCGACACCGTGGTGGGGGCGGCGGCGACCGTGCTGCGCAGCCACGCGGTGGGCGCCGAGGTGGGTCCGGGGGCCAGCGTGGGGCCGTACGCGTACCTGCGCCCGGCCGCCCGGCTGGCCGAGAAGTCGAAGGTCGGCACGTTCGTCGAGGTGAAGAACTCCGAGGTCGGCCCGGGCGCCAAGGTGCCGCACCTGTCGTACGTGGGTGACGCGACGATCGGGGCGAAGGCCAACATCGGCGCGGCGACGATCTTCGTGAACTACGACGGGGTGAACAAGCACCGCACCGTGGTGGGCGAGGCGGCCTTCATCGGCTGCGACACCAGCCTGATCGCGCCGGTCGAGGTGGGCGCGGGGGCGTACGTGGCGGCGGGCAGCGCGATCTCGCAGGACGTGCCGCCGGGCGCGCTCGGGGTGACCCGGGCCCCGCAGCGCAGCATCGAGGGCTGGGTGGCCCGCAAGCGGGCCGGCACGGTGTCGGCCGCGGCGGCGGAGCGGGCGCTGGCGGAGGGTGCGTCGGGCGGTGGCCCGGTCGCAAGGGAAGGTGAGGCAATCCACGGGGACGCCGAGACCGTGGGACGGCCGTCGGCTGCGGGGGATACTGCAACCGAATAGTCCCCGGCTTTCGCCGCCGGGAACCACCGACCAACGGGAGCAGACGGGCCCATGGGCAGCATCGTCGCCGAAAACCGCAAGAGCCTGATGCTCTTCTCCGGACGTGGCTTTCCGGAGCTGGCCAAGGAGATCGGTGAGGTGCTCGGCGTCGCGCCGACGCCTTCCGACGCGTACGAGTTCGCCAACGGCGAGATCTTCGTACGCTTCAAGGACTCGGTGCGCGGTTCGGACGCCTTCGTGGTGCAGTCCGTCACGCACGGGGTGAACACCTGGGTCATGGAGACCCTGATCATGATCGACGCACTGAAGCGCGGTTCGGCCAAGCGGATCACCGTGGTGCTGCCGTTCTACCCGTACGCCCGGCAGGACAAGAAGCACCGGGGTCGGGAGCCGATCTCGGCCCGGCTGGTGGCCGACCTGCTGAAGACCGCCGGCGCGAACCGGATCCTCACGGTCGACCTGCACACCGCGCAGATCCAGGGCTTCTTCGACGGCCCGGTGGACCACCTCTTCGCGATGGACGTGCTGGCCGAGTACGTGGAGCACAAGTACGCCGGCCGGCCGATGACCGTGGTCGCGCCGGACTCCGGCCGGGTGCGGGTGGCCGAGCGGTGGACCGACCGGCTGGGCGGCTGCCCGCTGGCGTTCATCCACAAGACCCGGGACCCGCTGAAGCCGAACCAGGTGGTGGCGAACCGGGTGGTCGGCGAGGTCGAGGGTCGGGTCTGCCTGATCGTCGACGACATGATCGACACGGGTGGCACGATCAGCAAGGCCGCCGACATCCTCAAGGAGTCCGGCGCGGCGGAGATCGTCGTCGCCTCCACCCACGCTCTGCTGTCGGACCCGGCGACCGAGCGGCTGAAGAACAGCCCGATCAGCGAGATCGTGGTGACCAACACGCTGCCGCTCCCGCCGGAGAAGCAGCTCGACAAGCTCACCGTGCTGTCGATCGCGCCGCTGCTGGCCCGGGCGATCCGCGAGGTCTTCGACGACGGGTCGGTGACCACCCTCTTCGGCGGCCTGAGCTGAGCGCGGCGCCGCGGCGGTGACCGCGGCGCGGCACCGTTCCCGCCGGCCGACGCGCCGGCGGGGACGGTGATGAGGGGACTGCCGGAAACCTCGGAATCAGCTCGGGTAGACTGGTGCGGTTGCCACGGCGAGGGTGCCCGGCGGGTCGCTGAAAAGCACCGCACGGAGGCACCGTCATCGACGCGGTGCTCCGGGCAGTCGTTCATGACGCATGAGCCCCAGCGAGCCCCTCGCCCCAGCACCGCAAGACGACAAGCCGCCGTAGCGAAAGCATCAGGAGTTTCCCCGTGTCCGAGGTAAAGATCAGCGCCGAGCCCCGTACCGAGTTCGGCAAGGGTGGTGCCCGTCGTACCCGCCGGGCCGGCAAGGTGCCCGCCGTGCTGTACGGCCACGGCGAGAAGCCCAAGCACATCGCGCTTCCGGCCCGCGAGTTCGCGGCCGCGATCCGCAAGGGCGGCGCGAACCAGCTCTTCGCGATCGAGGTCAGCGACGGCACCCAGGTGCTGGCGCTGCCGAAGGCGATCCAGCGTGACCCGATCAAGGACAGCTTCGAGCACGTCGACCTGCTGCTGGTCCGCCGGGGCGAGAAGGTCACCGTCGAGGTCGCGGTCCAGCTGACCGGCGAGGCCGCCAGGGACACCCTGATCGTGCACGACCACGACACCCTGTCGGTGACCGCCGACGCCACCAAGGTGCCGGACCACCTGGAGGCCTCGATCGAGGGCCTGGTGGCCGGCACCCAGGTGACCGCCGCCGACGTGCAGCTGCCGGCCGGCGTCGAGCTGGCTGCCGACGCGGAGCTGCTGGTCGCCTCGGTGACCGCCGCCCCGACCGCCGAGCAGCTCGAGGCGACCCTGCCCGAGGTCGAGGTGGCCGACGCGGAGGTCGAGGCCGGGGTCGGCGAGGAGACCGCCGAGGCGTCCGAGGGCGCCGAGGCCGGCGAGCCGGCCGCCGCCGGTGGCGAGGAGAGCGCCGAGACCGGGGCCTGATCGGTCCGCATCGTTTACGGCAGGCGCTCCCGGCGGACAGCGGGGGGCGCCTGCCGGCGTATCGGGACACGTGCGGTGTTGTGCCCAGCGGGAGGGACGGGACGTGACGGACGAGGCGGGGCCGTGGCTGGTGGTCGGCCTGGGCAACCCCGGTCGGGAGTACGCCGGTAACCGGCACAACGTCGGTTTCCTGGTCGCCGACCTGCTGGCGGGTCGGGTGGGAGCGAAGTTCGGCCGGCACAAGCGGGCGGTGGCGGAGGTCGCCGAGGGGCGGCTCGGGTTCGGCGGGCCGAAGCTGGTGCTGGTCAAGCCGCTGACGTACATGAACCTCTCGGGCGGTCCGGTGGCGGCGCTGGCCCAGTTCCACAAGATCCCCGCCGAGCGGGTGATCGCGGTGCACGACGAGCTGGACATCCCGTACGGCCAGCTGCGCATCAAGATCGGCGGCGGCGAGGGCGGGCACAACGGCCTGCGCTCGATGTCGAAGTCGCTGGGGACGAAGGAGTACGTCCGGGTGCGGTTCGGCATCGGCCGGCCGCCGGGGCGGCAGGACCCGGCTGACTACGTACTGTCGGATTTCGGCGCTGCGGAGCGCAAGGAGCTGGAGTTCCTGGTCGACCGGGCGGCGGACGTGGTGGAGTCGGTGGTCACCAAGGGCGTGGAGCCGACGCAGAACGCGTACCACGGGGCCTGAGGGCGGGGCGTACCCGGAACGGGTCGCCCCGGCCGGTAGTCTGCGCCTTCTGGCGTGCCGCGACCCGCGACCCGGATCGCGGCGAGGCGACGGGAGTGGTACGTGGGCAGTCCTCCGATGATCGACGGCGCGTTCGCCCGGTGGCTGGCGGCGCGGGCCGGGCAGGCGTTGCTGGGCTTGCGTGCCGAGATGGGGTTCGCCGACCCGGGCGCCCTGAAGTCGGCCGGGGACAAGGTCTCGCACGACCTGATCCGTACCGAGCTCGCCCGGTGGCGACCCGGTGACGCGGTCCTGTCGGAGGAGGACGAGGGCTCGCGGCTGGCCTGGGCGGCGGAGGTGAACCCGGCGGCGGTGTCCCGGCTGACCGCCGACCGGGTGTGGATCGTCGACCCGCTGGACGGCACCCGGGAGTTCGCCGAGGAGGGGCGCTCGGACTGGGCGGTGCACGTGGCGCTCTGGGCGCGCAACGCGCCGACGTCGCACGGGCTGGTGGCCGGGGCGGTGGGGCTGCCGGCGCAGCACCGGGTGCTCGGCACCGACTACCCGCCGGCGTACCCGCCGTTGACGTTGGAGGCGGCGACCGCGGGTGGCGGGCGGACGCTGCGCCTGGCGGCGAGCCGGAGCCGGCCGCCGGTCTTCCTGAGTGACCTGGCGGAGGACGTGGGCGCGCACCTGGTGCCGATGGGCTCGGCCGGTGCGAAGATCGCCGCGGTGGTGACCGGTGAGGTGGACGCCTACATCCACGCCGGCGGCCAGTACGAGTGGGACTCGGCCGCCCCGGTCGCTGTGGCGACGGCCACCGGCCTGCACGCTTCCCGGATCGACGGTTCTGCGCTGAAATACAACGAGGCGGATCCGCGGCTGCCGGACCTGTTGGTCTGCCGCAAGGATCTCGCCACTCGGTTGCTTGCAGCGCTGCAGAGACATTCCGGGTAGCCTGAGCGCTTGTTCTTGATGTATCCGACCGGAAAGGTCTGGAATCCATGAGCGGATCCGCGCCGATCGAGACCGTGTCATGACCGCCCCCGCCCGCTTCTACCAGGTCTCCCACCTCGACGCGCTCGAGGCGGAGAGCATCTTCGTGATGCGCGAGGTGGTCGCGGAGATGGAGCGCCCGGTGCTGCTCTTCTCCGGCGGCAAGGACTCCATCGTCATGCTCCGGTTGGCCCAGAAGGCGTTCGCCCCGGCCAACATCCCCTTCCCGGTCATGCACGTGGACACCGGGCACAACTTCCCCGAGGTCCTGGAGTACCGCGACCAGCGGGTCGCCGAGCTGGGCCTGCACCTGATCGTGGCCAGCGTGCCGGAGGCCCTGGCCAGCGGCATGGTCCGCGAGTCCGGCGACGGCATGCGCAACCGGATCCAGACCCCGGTGCTGCTGGACGCGGTGGAGAAGCACCGCTTCGACGCGCTCTTCGGCGGCGCCCGGCGGGACGAGGAGAAGGCCCGCGCCAAGGAACGGGTGTTCAGCTTCCGCGACGAGTTCGGCCAGTGGGATCCGAAGAACCAGCGCCCCGAGCTGTGGTCGCTCTACAACGGCCGGCACCACCCGGGCGAGTCGATCCGGGTCTTCCCGCTCTCCAACTGGACCGAGCTGGACGTCTGGCACTACATCGCCCGCGAGCGCATCCCGCTGCCCTCGATCTACTACGCGCACGAGCGCGAGGTGGTCGAGCGCGACGGCATGCTCTACGCGGTGAACGAGTTCTTCCGCCCCCGCGCGGGGGAGGAGCGGTTCAAGGCCCGGGTGCGCTACCGCACCGTGGGCGACGCCTCCTGCACCGCGGCCGTCCGCTCGGACGCCGACACGGTGGAGAAGGTGATCGAGGAGGTGGCCGCCACCCGGATCACCGAGCGCGGCGCGACCCGCGGCGACGACCGGGTCAGCGAGGCCGCCATGGAGGACCGCAAGCGGGAGGGCTACTTCTGATGAGCACCGAGACCATCGCCGGAGGCGCGGCGGACAGCCGCGCCGCCACCGGCGCCGGGCCGGAGGTCCGGCCGATGGACCTGCTGCGCTTCGCCACCGCCGGCAGCGTGGACGACGGCAAGTCCACCCTGATCGGCCGCCTGCTGTACGACACCAAGTCGCTCTTCACCGACCAGCTCGCCGCCGTCGAGGCGGTCAGCGCGGCCCGGGGCGACGAGTACACCAACCTGGCGCTGCTCACCGACGGCCTGCGCGCCGAGCGGGAGCAGGGCATCACCATCGACGTGGCGTACCGCTACTTCGCCACCCCCCGGCGGAAGTTCATCATCGCCGACACCCCGGGGCACATCCAGTACACCCGGAACATGGTCACCGGCGCCTCCACCGCCGACCTGGCGCTGATCCTGGTGGACGCCCGCAAGGGCCTGGTCGAGCAGTCCCGCCGGCACGCCTTCCTCTGCTCGCTGCTGCGGGTGCCGCACCTGGTCCTCTGCGTGAACAAGATGGACCTGGTCGACTACTCGCAGGAGGTCTTCGAGCGGATCGCCGACGAGTTCACCGCGTTCGCCGCGAAGCTCGACGTGCCGGACCTGACCGTGGTGCCGATCTCCGCGCTCAAGGGCGACAACATCGTCACCCGCTCGGAGAACATGCCCTGGTACGAGGGCCCGTCGCTGCTGCACCACCTGGAGCGGGTGCACATCGCCTCCGACCGCAACCTGGTCGACGTGCGGTTCCCCGTGCAGTACGTGATCCGTCCGCAGTCCACCACCGTCACCGACTACCGCGGCTACGCCGGGCAGGTGGCCTCGGGCGTGCTCAAGCCGGGGGACGAGGTGATGGTGCTGCCCTCCGGCTTCACCAGCCGGATCTCCTCGGTGGAGACGGCGGACGGCCCGGTGGCCGAGGCGTTCCCGCCGATGTCGGTGACCGTCCGGCTGCAAGACGAGATCGACATCTCGCGGGGCGACATGATCTGCCGGCCGAACAACTCGCCGGCGGTGTCGCAGGACATCGAGGCGATGGTCTGCTGGATGGACGAGACCCGCCCGCTCCAGGTCGGCGGCAAGTACGCGATCAAGCACACCACCCGGTCGGCCCGGGCCATCGTGCGCGGGCTGCACTACCGGCTGGACATCAACACCCTGCACCGGGACGAGGCGGCCGGCGAGCTGAAGCTCAACGAGATCGGCCGGGTACGGCTGCGCACCACCGTGCCGCTGCTCGCCGACGAGTACCGCCGCAACCGCACCACCGGCGGCTTCGTCATCATCGACGAGACCACCAACCGCACCGTCGCCGCCGGCATGATCGTCGACACCGCCTGACCCACCGGGTTGGCCGGACGCACTTGCAGAGAAAGAGTGGCTATTCCGACGTGGATAGCCACTCTTTCTCTGTAAGAGGCCCCCGAGGTCGACGGGGCGGGGCGGGGCGGGGTGGGGGTCAGTCGAGGCGGGTGGCGCCAGGGGCGGGGAGGACCGTGACGGGGGCGGGGGTGGGGAAGCCGCGGTTGGCGTAGGCGGTCGTGACGGTGCGGGCCACGGCGTCGGCCTGGTTGGCGTCGACCAGGGCGAGGACGCAGCCGCCGAAGCCGCCGCCGGTCATCCGGGCGCCGAGCGCGCCGGCCGCCAGGGCCGCCTCGACCGCGGTGTCGATCTCCGGGACGGTGATCTCGAAGTCGTCCCGCATCGAGGCGTGCGAGGCGGTGAGCAGCGGGCCGATCTCGCGTACCCGGCCGGCGCGGAGCAGGTCGACGGTGTCCAGCACCCGCTGGTCCTCGGTCACCACGTGCCGGACCCGGCGGCGGATCTCGTCGTCGTCGAGCCGGGCCAGCGCGGCGTCGAGGTCGGCGACCGGCACGTCCCGCAGCGCCGGCACCCCGAGCAGCGCGGCGGCCCGTTCGCAGGCGGCGCGGCGGGAGGCGTACTCGCCGTCGGCGTGCCGGTGCGGCGCGCGGCTGTCGATGACGAGCACGGCCAGCCCGGCGGCGTCGAGGTCGAACGGGATGTGTTCGACGGCCTCGGTGCGGCAGTCCAGGAAGAGGGCGTGCCCCTCCCGGCAGCGGATCACCGCGGACTGGTCCATGATGCCGGTCGGTGCGCCGACGTAGGCGTTCTCGGCCCGCTGGGCCAGCCGCGGCTGCTTCTCGGCGGGCAGGTCCAGCCCGCCCAGGTCGACCAGGGCGGCGAGCACCGCCGCCTCGATGGCCGCCGAGGAGGAGAGGCCGGAGCCCACCGGTACGTCGGAGGCGATCGCCAGCCGGGCACCGGGCACGTCGTACCCGGCCTCCCGCAGCGCCCAGACGACCCCGGCCACGTACGCCGCCCAGCCGGTGACCCGGCCCGGCTCGTCGACCTCGGCGGCGCCGAACTCCACCGCCTCGGCGGAGAGCTCCGACCGGACCGTCCACCGCTCACCGCGTTGCGGGGCGGCGGCGACCACGGTCCGCAGGGTCAGCGCGAACGGGAGCACGAAACCGTCGTTGTAGTCGGTGTGCTCGCCGATCAGGTTGGCCCGGCCGGGAGCCGCCCAGCGGCCGGCGGGCGGCTCGCCGTACGCGGCGTGGAAGCCGGCGGCGGCGCGGGCCGCGACGTCGCCCGCCGCGACACCGGGTGGCGCGGTCTGCGCGGCCGGCCCGCTCATCGCTGCCCCAGCACGTGCGCCCGGTAGAAGGCCCAGGCGTCCTCGACCATGTCGTGCAGGGTCGGCTTCTCCGGCGTCCAGCCCAACTCCTCGCGGGCCAGCGCCGAAGAAGCGACCAGCTCGGCCGGGTCGCCCTCCCGGCGCGGCGCGATCTCCACCGGCAGCGGGTGGCCGGTGACCTCGCGGACCACGTCGACCACCTGGCGGTTGGTGAAGCCGTTGCCGTTGCCCAGGTTGTAGATCCGGTGCCGGCCGGGTACGGCGGCGCTGAGCGCCAGCAGGTGGGCCCGGGCCAGGTCCGCCACGTGGATGTAGTCGCGCACGCAGGTGCCGTCCACGGTGGGGTAGTCGTCGCCGAAGAGTTGGAGCTTCTCCCGCCGGCCGGCGGCGACGTCCAGCGCGATCGGGATCAGGTGGGTCTCCGGGTCGTGCCGTTCGCCGATCGCCAGGTCGTCGCGGAGGTACGCCCCGGCGACGTTGAAGTAGCGCAGCGAGACGGCGGCCAGGTCGTGGGCGATCGCCTCGGAGGTGAGCGCCATGTCGACGGCGAGCTTGGTGGCCCCGTACGTGTTGGTGGGGGCCTTGACCGCGGTCTCCGGGATGGGCAGCTCGGTCGGGTTGCCGTAGACGGCGGCGGTGGAGGAGAAGACCAGCCGGGGTACCCGGGCGGCGCGGACGGCGTCGATCAGGGCGATCGAGCTGACCGTGTTGGCGTGCCAGTACAGCTCCGGGCGGACCATCGACTCGCCGGCGGCGATCAGCGCGGCGAAGTGCAGCACCCCGTCGAAGCCGGCCTCCGGGGTGAGCACCCGGGCGGCCTCGTGGACGGGCAGTTCGACGTGGGTGGCGTCCGGCGCGAGCGCGGCCCGGTGGCCGGTGCGCAGGTCGTCGAGGACCGTCACGTCGTGGCCGTTGTCGAGCAGCATCCGGGTCACCACGCTGCCGATGAAGCCGGCGCCGCCGGTGACGAGCAGTTTCACGTCGGGTCCTCCTGCCTGGCCGCGTCCCGTCGCGGCCGTTCGTGATCACCCTACGGCCCGCACGCTGTGCCCGCGCTCAGCGTCGCGGCCCGCCTCATTCCATCATAAACCTTCACGACTGAACAGATCCGAACATCGCCGGTCGGCGGTGACGCGCAGCCTTACCATCTTTTCCATGCGGGAAGCGGGCGGTCCCGGGCTGCGTCGACGCGCGTCGGGGCGGCCCCGACGCCGGCCCGGGCCGATCGCCCGGACGGTGGCCCGGCTCGTCGTCCGGGCCGCCGACGGCGCCACCCGCCTCGTCACCGACCTGCTCGGCGCCAGCCCGGCGGCCGGTCGGGAGCGGATCAGCGAGGACGAGCTGCGCGACCTGGTCGCGGCCAACACCCGGCTCCACCCGGACGAGCGGCGGATCATCGACGAGGTGCTGGTGGCCGGCGCGAGCCTGGTCCGCGAGGTGATGATGCCCCGCACCGAGGTCGTCTTCCTCTCCGCCGGGCTGAACATCGCCGAGGCCGAGCGGGTGGTCCGGGCCGAGACGCACACCCGCTACCCGGTGGTCGACGGCACCCAGGACGACGTGGTCGGCTTCGTGCACCTGCGGGACGTGCTGCTCCGCCCCGACCTCGACCCGTGCACCACCGTCGGCGAGCTGACCCGCGAGGTCAAACAGCTGCCCGGCAGCAAGCGGGTGCTCGCCGCGCTGACCGAGATGCGCAAGGAGGGACACCACCTGGCGGTGGTGGTCGACGAGTACGGCGGCACCGCCGGCATCGTCACGTGTGAGGACCTGATCGAGGAGCTGGTCGGGGAGATCCACGACGAGTACGACGGCGACCCCGAGCCCGCGCACGCGGGCCTGCCCGCCGTGGTGGACGGCCGGCTCAACCTCGCCGACTTCGCCGAGCGCACCGGGGTGCCGCTGCCCGTCGGGCCGTACGAGACGGTCGGCGGCTACCTGATGGCGGCGCTCGGGCGGCTGCCGGTGGCCGGCGACGAGGTGCCGGTGTCCCCGGTCGACGCCGAGGCGCCGGACGAGCCGGTCGACGGCTGGCTGCTGCGGGTGCTGGCCCTGGAGGGGCGCCGGGTGTCCCGGGTCGCGGTCACCGCGGCGCGCCTGCCCGAGCAGCGGCGCGAGGTCACCACCCCCGCCGGGCCGGCGGCGAGCCGACCCGCCGGCCCGTCATGACGTACGCCGGGCGTTGCTGACAGAATTGCCGTCATGTCCGACGTTCCCGCCCGCCCGCGCGTCTTCTCCGGCATCCAGCCGACGGCCGACTCGTTCCACCTCGGCAACTATCTCGGCGCGGTGCGGCACTGGGTGGCGCTGCAGGAGACCCACGACGCGTTCTACTGCGTGGTCGACCTGCACGCGATCACCGCGGGGCACGACCCGGCCGTGCTGAAGCAGCGCTCCCGGGTGGCCGCCGCGCAGCTCTTCGCGGTCGGGATCGACCCGGAGCGCAGCACCCTGTTCGTCCAGTCGCAGGTGCCCGAGCACTCGCAGCTGGCCTGGGTGCTCGGCTGCATCACCGGTTTTGGCGAGGCCAGCCGGATGACGCAGTTCAAGGACAAGTCGCAGAAGCAGGGCAGCGAGCGGGCCAGCGTCGGCCTCTTCACGTACCCGATCCTGCAGGCCGCCGACATCCTGCTCTACCAGGCCAACGCGGTGCCCGTCGGCGAGGACCAGCGCCAGCACCTGGAGCTCTCCCGCGACCTGGCGCAGCGGTTCAACTCGCTGTTCGGCCCGACCTTCACGGTGCCCGCCCCGCACATCGTCAAGGACACCGCGAAGATCACCGACCTGCAGGACCCGACGGCGAAGATGTCGAAGTCGTCGTCCTCGCCGGCCGGCATCATCGACCTGCTCGAGGAGCCGGCCCGCTCGGCCAAGAAGATCCGCTCTGCGGTCACCGACACCGGCCGCGAGATCGTCTTCGACACCGGGACCAAGCCGGGCATCTCCAACCTGCTGACCATCTACTCGGCGCTGTCCGGCCGGAGCATCGACGACCTGGTCGCCGCGTACGCCGGCAAGGGCTACGGCGACCTCAAGAAGGACCTCGGCGAGGTGGTCCGGGAGTTCGTCACCCCGATCCAGGAGCGCACCCGCGCCCACCTCGACGACCCGGCGCAGCTGGACAAGCTGCTCGCCGCCGGCGCCGAGAAGGCCCGCGCGGTCGCCGCGCCGACGCTGCGCGCCGCGTACGACCGGATCGGGTTCTTCCCCCCGGTCCGCTTCGAGTAGCGGCTCCAGGCCGACGGGTACGGGTGGAGGGGTGGCGCGGAGCGTGGATCACAGGGACGGGGCGCCGGTGGACGGCGGCACCATCCAGATCGGGATCGCGGTGGACGTCCCGGAGCCGTGGGGTGGCATGCTCACCCGGCGCCGGGCCGAGTCCGGCGACCCGCAGGTGGTCCCGGCGCACGTGACGCTGCTCGGGCCCACCGAGATCCCGGTGGCGGCGCTGCCGGCGGTCGAGGAGCACCTGAGCCGGGTGGCCGCCCGGCACCTGCCGTTCACCCTGCACCTGCGGGGCACGGGCACGTTCCGGCCGGTGACCCAGGTGGTGTTCGTGACGGTGGCCGCCGGGATCAGCGAGTGCGAGCTGCTCGCCGCCGCCATCAACGCCGCACCCGAGCTGCACCGGGAGGCCCGCTTCCCGTACCACCCGCACGTCACCGTCGCGCAGGACGTCGCCCCCGAGGCGCTGGACCGGGCGTACGAGGACCTGGCCGACTTCTCGGCCATGTTCGAGGTGGACTCGTTCACGCTCTTCTCGCACAGCGGTGCGACCCGGTGGCAACCCCGCCGGGACTTCCGGCTCGGCGGCTGACCGGGCCGGTGGCCACAGGCCCGCCCCGCGGCGGGAGATCGGCGAGGATGACGTGGTGGACGCGTGGGGCCGGCTGACCGGCGGGATCGACCGCCGGTTCACCACGGCCCGGCACCGGTGGCCCCGCTTCGACCACCTCTGGCGGGCCGTCGACCTCTACACGAACGTGCTGGGCGGGCGGCTGGCCGCGGCGATCGCCTACTACGGGTTCTTCGCCGTCTTCGCGCTCGCCCTGGTGGCGTACTCGATCTTCGGGGCGATCCTGGAGGACAACGACGAGGTCAGCGACGCCGCCGCCGACTTCCTGCGGGAGAACCTGCCGTTCCTCGACCCCGGGCAGATCGCCGAGAGCAGCAACACCGTCGGCGTGATCGGCCTGGTCATCCTGGTCTTCACCGGGATCGGCTGGGTGGAGGCGATCCGCTCCTCGCAGCGGCTGATGTACGGCTTCAACCAGCAGCCCGGCAACCTGGTGGTGCGCCGCCTGGTCGACCTGGGCGTGCTGGTGCTGGTCTTCGTGATGCTCGGCGTCTCGGTGGCGGCCGTCGACGCCCTGGAGTCGCTGCTGCGCTTCCTGCTGCGGGCCACCGGCTCGGTCGGGCTGACCACGGTCAGCGCGGCGCTCAGCGTGGTGGTCAACGCGGTGCTGGCGACGGCGCTGCTGGTGGCGGTGCCCCGGCTGCGGATGAGTCGCCGGCGGCTGCGGCCGGTGGTGCTGATCGTCGCGGTGGGCATCACGCTGCTCAACACCGTCGGGCGCTACTACGTGGTGCGCACCGAGCGGAACCCGGCGTACACGGTGGTGGCCGGTGCGGTCGGGCTGCTGCTCTACCTGTACCTGCTCAACCAGCTGGTGCTCTTCGGCGCGGCGCTCGCCGCGACCAGCCGGCACGGGCGGGTGGTCGACCTCTCCGACGGGCCCGTCCCGGCGGACCTGGACGTCGAGACGGACCCGGACACCGGTCCGGGGACCCCGGGAGGGGCGGGCTGACGTGCTGATCGAGATCGACCCGGGCTCGGCGGTGCCCCCGTACGAGCAGGTGCGCGGGCAGTTGGCCGCGATGGTCGGCGACGGGCGGCTGCCGGTGGGCACCCGGCTGCCCCCGGTGCGCCAGTTCGCCGCCGAGCTGGGGCTGGCGGCGAACACCGTGGCGCGGGCGTACCGGGAGCTGGAGGCGGCCGGGCTGCTGGAGACCCGGGGGCGGCACGGGACGTACGTCGCGCCGGGCCGCGACGACGCGACCGACCGGTTGCAGCGGGCGGCGGCCCGGTACGCCGACGAGGCGGTGCGGCTGGGCGTGCCGCCGGATCGGGCACTCGCCCTGGTCCGCGCCGCTCTCGACGCCGCCCGCCCGGGCTGAGTCGACGGACGAACAGGTCAGGAAACCGACCGATGCGCGAACCGGCAGTTGCCGCAAATGCCACTCACCTTTGCGTCGTGACCGGCCATGATGAGCGCGTGGGCGCACTCGTGACGTTGGACCTGCCGGACGACTCGCCGATGCTCGGCCTGCCGTGGATCATCACGTTCGGCCCGCTCGGCGACCCCGCCGAGTGGGAGCCGGTGGTCTGCGGCCCGTACGAGCGCCCGCACGCCCTGGCCCTGGCCGAGGCGGTGGTGGCCGAGGAGCAGCTGATGGCGGTGGTCGAGCCGCTGGTGCCGGCGTTGTCGGCCGAGGAGGTGCGCGGCGAGATCGCCGCCGCGCAGATCGCCGCCGAGGACGAGGCGGCCCGGATCGACGAGTCCGACCTCTACGGGGACTTCGAGGACGTGATCGACGAGGAGTTGGAGCAGGCGGCCGCGCGGGCGGAGCACCCGGTCGCGCCGCAGCCGGCCCCCAGCGAGGACGAGCTGCGGGCCGGTTTCGAGCGGATCTCGGAGCTGCTGCGGCGCAAGGGCCGCTGACCCGTCAGCGGGGCGGGCGGTTTCCCACCCGGTACCCGCTGCGCGCGGGACCGACACGTGGCGCGGGGCCGGGTCGAGGAGGACGCCGGCGCCCCGGGGAACTCCCCGAGGCGCCGGTGCCACCTCACCCCCCACCACAAGGGGTCGGCAGGCCCAGTCGCCCGTCGGCGCGGGGCACAACGGACGACCAGGTCAATGGCGGGTTACCCGGCTCAGCGCCGTTCGAACCACGCAGCTGCGTCCACCGGCAGGAGATGCCCCGATCCCTGCTCGGTGCGGTCCTCGCTGGCGACGAGCGGCCGGCCGTACCCCTCGACGGGGGCCGGCGCGCCGCTGATGTTGACCACGCAGGTCAGCGTGGTCCCGCCGCCGGTGCGGCTGAAGGCGAGCATGCCGGGCCCGCCCTCCAGCCAGGTCACCCCGCCGGTCGTGCCGGCCAGCGCCGGGTGCTCGTGCCGGATCCGCAGCGCGGCGCGGTACAGCTCCAGGGTGGAGCCGGCGACGCCGGTCTGGGCGGCCACCGAGAGGGCACGCCAGGTCGCCGGGGCCGGCAGCCAGCTCAGCTCGCTGCCCGCCGGGCCGAAGCCGTACGGGGCCAGCTCGCCGCTCCACGGGATCGGCACCCGGCAACCGTCGCGGCTCTCTCCGGTACGCAGGAACGCCGGATCCTGGCGCAGCTCGTCGGGGAGGTCCAGCACCTCCGGCAGGCCCAGTTCCTCGCCCTGGTAGACGTAGGCGCAGCCGGGCAGGGCCAGCATCAGCAGGGCGGCGGCCCGGGCCCGGCGCAGGCCGACCTCGCCGTCGCCGTACCGGGTGACGTGCCGCTGCCGGTCGTGGTTGGACAGCACCCAGGTGGTCGGGGCGCCGACGATGGTGGACTCGGCCAGCGCGGTGTCGATGACCTTGCGGAACGAGTCGGCCGACCAGGTGGCGTCGAGGAAGTCGAAGCTGAACGCCTGGTGCAGCTCGTCCGGGCCGATGTAGCGGGCCAGCCGCTGCGGGGTCTCCGCCCACGCCTCGGCCACCGCTATCCGGCCGCCCGGGTAGCTGTCCAGGATCGGCCGCCAGGCGCGGTAGATCTCGTGCACCTCGTCCTGGTCGAAGTAGGGCAGGCGGCCCTTGCCGAGCAGTTCGGACTGGCGCTGGCCGGTGGTCATCGAGCTGAAGCCGACGTCGGGCAGCCCCTCGGCCTTGATCATCCCGTGCGCCACGTCGATCCGGAACCCGTCGACGCCGCGGTCCAGCCAGAAGCGGAGCACGTCCTCGAACTCCGCGCGCACCCGCGGGTGCCGCCAGTTCAGGTCGGGCTGGGCCGGGTCGAACAGGTGCAGGTACCACTGGCCGTCCGGCAACCGGGTCCAGGCCGGGCCGCCGAAGATGCTCTCCCAGTCGTTCGGGGGCAGCTCGCTCTGCTCGCCCCTGCCGTCGGCGAAGAGGTAGAGCTCCCGCTCCGGCGAGCCCGGGGCGGCGGCCAGCGCGGCCTGGAACCAGGGGTGCGCGCTGGAGGTGTGGTTGGGCACCAGGTCGACGATGATCCGCAGCCCGAGGGCGTGCGCGTCGGTGATCATCGCGTCGAAGTCGGTGAGCGTGCCGAACAGCGGGTCGACGTCGCGGTAGTCGGCGACGTCGTAGCCGGCGTCGACCTGCGGCGAGGTGTAGAAGGGGGTCAGCCAGAGCGCGTCGACCCCGAGGTCGCGCAGGTACGGCAGCCGCTCCCGGATGCCCCGGAGGTCACCGACGCCGTCGCCGTCGGCGTCGGCGAAGCTGCGGACGTAGACCTGGTAGACGACCGCGGACCGCCACCAGTCGGCGTCGGCGGCCGGCGGTGCCGGGTTGGTGGCGTCGGTCATCGGTGACGATCCCCGTTCTTTGGCGCGGGACGGCGAGCACCCGCGCACGGGTGGGTGGTGGGCGCGGATGTCAGTGCAGAATGCCGGCCGGTTGCTGCAAGAGTCAAGCATTCCTTGCGCAAGAAATGATGGCCCGCACCCTCCGCCGGGCCTGGCGGCCCGGTGCGGCCGTCCCAGCACGCGGGACGGCACGGGGGACGGCCGCCGTCGTGGCGGCCGTCCGGGGCGCTCGGGTCAGGCCGGGACGGCGAGGGCGGGCGGCGCCGGCCGGTGCCGGGTGCCGCCCTGGACCGGGTTGGCGCCGGCCGGGCGGACGACCGCGGTGGAGCCGCGGACCACCAGCTCCGGGCGGAACAGGTACTCCGAGTGCGGCGCGCCGTGGCCGTTGATCTCGTCGACCAGGGCCCGCACCGCGGCGACCGCCATCGCGGCGACCGGCTGGCGCATGGTGGTCAGCGGCGGATCGGTGAAGGCCATCAGCGGGGAGTCGTCGTAGCCCACGACGGAAAGGTCTTGCGGGACCGACATGCCGCGCTGCCGGGCGGCCCGGATCGCGCCGAGCGCCATCAGGTCGGAGCCGCAGACGACGCCGGTGACCCCGCGCTCGATGAGCCGGCCGGCGGCCGCCTCGCCGCCCTCCACGCCGAAGAGCGAGAGCTCGGCCAGCTCGGCCAGGTCCTGCTCGCCGGCGCCGGCGAGCCGGGTCATCGCGGTACGCCAGCCGGCCACCTTGCGCTGCACCGGCACGAACCGGTCCGGGCCGGTGATCAGGCCGATCCGGCGGTGGCCGAGCGCGACCAGGTGTGCGACGGCCAGCTCGGCGGCCTCACCGTCGTCGCAGGAGACGAAGGGGGCGGCGACGTTCGGGACGTACCCGTTGATCATCACGACGGGCAGCGGGCGGGCGATCAGCGCGCGGTACCGGTCGTGATTGGCGGCGGTGTCGGCGTGCAGGCCGGAGACGAAGGCGATCCCGGAGACCTGCCGGTCCAGCAGCATCTCGACGTACTCGTCCTCGGTGACCCCGCCGGGGGTCTGGGTGCACAGCACCGGGGTGAACCCGCTCTGGGCCAGGGTCGACTCGATGACCTGGGCGAACATCGGGAAGATGGGGTTGTCCAGCTCCGGGACGACCAGCCCGACGAGCCCGGCGCTGCGCTTGCGCAGCCGGGCGGGGCGCTCGTAACCGAGCACGTCGAGGGCGGTCAGGACGGCCTGCCGGGTCTCGGGGGCCACGCCGGGGCGGTCGTTGAGCACCCGCGACACCGTGGCCTCGCTGACTTCGGCCTGCTGGGCGATGTCGGACAGTCGAGCGCGCATGGCGGAACTTTAGCTCACGGGCAAGTTCTTGCGGGCACTCCTGCAAGCCCTTCCATTCCCTGCAACCTCTTGCTAACGTCCCCGCAACATGCGAGAGCAGCGGCGCGGCACCGCAGCGCCGGTTGGCAAGAACTTACAGACGTTCCCACTGGCGGGCCGCCCTTCCCCCGGCGGTCGCCACAACGACAGGAGTACCGATGCGCATCCGTACCGCGGGTGTGGTCGCCGTTCTCGGTCTGGCGCTCGCGGCGTCCGGCTGCGGCGACAACAGCAAGGACGAGCCGGCCGCCAAGGATTCCCCCAAGGCCGCGAGCGGCAAGCTCGTCATCTGGGCCGACGACAAGCGGGCGGCGGCCCTCAAGCCGTTCGGTGAGAAGTTCGGCCAGGAGAACGGCGTCACCGTCGAGGTGCAGGCCGTCTCCAAGGACCTGCAGACCAACTTCGTCACCGCCTCCCAGCAGGGCAGCGGCCCGGACGTCGTGGTCGGCGCACACGACTGGATCGGCAACCTGGTGCAGAACGGCGCCATCGACCCGGTGCAGCTCGCCGCCGAGCAGAAGAGCTCCTTCAACGAGACCGCCGTCAAGGCCGTGACCTTCAACGGTCAGGTCTACGGCGTGCCGTACGCGACCGAGAACATCGCGCTGATCCGCAACACCGAGCTGGCCCCCGAGGCGCCGAAGACGATCGAGGACCTGGTCGCCTCCGGCAAGAAGCTCAAGGCCGAGAAGAAGGCCAGCGAGATCCTCTGCCTCCAGTCCGGACAGAACGGCGACGCGTACCACATCTACCCGCTGTACACCTCGGCCGGCGGCTACCTCTTCGGCACCGCCGCCAACGGCGACTACGACCCGAAGGACCTGGGCGTGGGCAAGCCGGAGTCGATCGCGGCGTTCCAGAAGATCGCCAAGCTCGGTGAGAAGGGTGAGGGTGCGTTGAAGCGCTCCATCACCGGCGAGAACTCGATCGCCACCTTCACCGGCAAGAAGTGCGCCTACCTGGTCTCCGGCCCGTGGGCGATCGCCGACGCCAAGAAGGCCGGCATCAAGTACGACATCTCCCCGGTCCCCGGCTTCGCCGGTGGCAAGGAGGCCCAGCCGTTCGTGGGCGTCCAGTCGTTCTACGTCGCCGCCAAGGGCAAGAACAAGGCCCTGGCCCAGGAGTTCGTCACCAACTACGTGACCAAGCCCGACCTGGCCGTGGCGCTGTACAACGCCGAGCCGCGTCCGCCGGCGCTGACCGCCGCCTTCGACCAGGTCAAGGGCACCGACCCGGACCTGGCCAAGTTCTCCGAGGCCGGCAAGAACGGCCAGGTGCTCCCGGCGATCCCGGCCATGGCCGCGATCTGGGACCCGTTCGGCAAGGCCGAGGCCGCCGTCATCGGTGGCGCCGACCCGACCAAGACCGTCACCGCCGCCGGCAAGACGATCTCCGGTCAGATCAAGTAATGAGCGCGTCGCTGTCCGGCCCGGGGTCTGCCACGCAGACCCCGGGCCGGGGGCCCGTCCGCTCCGGGCTCCCGCGCAAGTCCCGTGACGCGCGGCACCACGCGCCGATCACCCTGACCGGCCTCCTCGTCAAGGTGGTCCTGCTCGGCCTGGTGGCCGGGATCGCGATCTGGGCGGCCTTCCCGCTCATCGAGGCCGAGAAGTGGGTCGGGCTGGCCATCCTGTCGGCCACCACCGCCGGCCTGTTCTACCTGTACCTCACCCGCCGACACATCCCGGCGAAGTACCTGGTCCCCGGCACGATCTTCCTGATTGCCTTCCAGATCTTCCCGGTGCTCTACACCGCCAGCACCGCCTTCACGAACTTCGGCGACGGTCACCGCGGCGAGAAGTCCGACGCGATCGTCGCCATCCAGAGCTCGTCGGTGAAGCAGGTCCCCGGCTCCACCCAGTACCTCCTCTCCGTCGCCACCAAGGGCGACCCGGCCACCGGGCCGCTGGTCTTCCTGGTGACCGACCCGAAGAGCGGCACCGTCTCCGCCGGCGACGCCGGCGGCCTGACCCCGCTCGACGCCGCCGAGGTCACCGTCGCGCCGGGCGGCAAGGTAACCGCCGCCGAGGGCTACCAGGTGCTCAACTTCGGGCAGGCCAGCGCCCGCAGCAAGGAGATCACCGACCTGGTGGTCCCGACCTCCGGCGGCGCGCTGCGCTCCTCCGGTCTCTCCCGCGCGTACGAGGGCAGGGCGATCCGGGCCTACGACGCCGGGTGCGACTGCGTCAAGGACACCGAGACCGGCAAGACCTGGACGGCCGACGAGGAGATCGGCGCGTTCGTCGCCGCCGACGGCGAGCAGTTGGCCCAGGGCTGGAAGGTCAACGTCGGACTCAAGAACTTCGACCGGGTGCTCACCGACCCGGCCATCTCCGGTCCGTTCTTCGGCACCCTGGTCTGGAACTTCGCCTTCGCGCTCGGCTCGACCGGCTTCACCTTCCTGCTCGGCCTGGCCATCGCGCTGGCGCTGCACTCGCCGCGGATGCGCGGCACCAACCTCTACCGGATCCTGCTGATCCTGCCGTACGCCATGCCGTCGTTCGCGATGCTGCTGGTCTGGCGGGACATGTTCAACACCGACTTCGGTCTGATCAACAACCTGTTCGGGCTCGGCGTCGACTGGTTCGGGCAGGAGTGGTCCGCCCGAATCGCGGTGATCCTGGTGCAGCTCTGGCTGGGCTACCCGTACATGTTCCTGGTCGCCACCGGTGCGCTCCAGGCGATCCCGCGCGAGCTCACCGAGGCCACCTCGGTCGACGGCGCGTCGCCCTGGCAGTCGTTCCGCGCGGTCACCCTGCCGCTGTTGCTGGTGGCACTCTCTCCGCTGCTGATCTCGTCGTTCGCGTACAACTTCAACAACTTCAACGCGATCTACCTGACCACCGAGGGTGGACCGTTCCCGGCGGACAACCCGACCTCCGGCGCGACGGACCTGCTGATCACGTACACCTACCGGCTGGCCTTCGGTGCCCAGGGGGCCCAGTTCGGCCTGGCGGCGGCGGTCTCGATCTTCATCTTCACGATCGTCGCGGTGGTCTCCGCGGTCAGCTTCTCGCGGACCCGCAAGCAGGAGGAGGTGTACTCGTGAGCACCCACGCGAACGCCCCGGTCGCCCGGAGCAGCACGGCCGGCAGGCGGAAGAACCGCTGGTTCGCCCAGGTCGGCTGGCGGCACGTGGTCGGGGTGGCGGCGGTGGCGTTCAGCCTCTTCCCGATCCTGTTCGTGCTCTCCGCGGCGCTCAACCCGCTCGGCACCCTCTCCTCCACGGACCTGGTGCCCACCAGCGGCGTGTCGTTCGAGAACTTCACCAACCTCTTCGACCGCACCTCGTTCGGGTGGTGGTTCCTCAACTCGCTGGTCGTCGCCGGGGTGGCGAGCTTCGCCTCGATCTTCCTCTCGTCGCTGGCGGCGTACTCCTTCTCCCGGATGCGCTTCGCCGGCCGTCGGGTCGGGCTGCTCTCGCTGCTGCTGATCCAGATGTTCCCGCAGTTCCTGGCCATCGTGGCGATCTTCCTGATCTTCACCACGGTCACCGACCTGTGGCCGGCGATCGGCTTCAACACGCCGTGGGGCCTGCTGCTGCTCTACCTGGGTGGGGCGCTGGGCGTGAACACCTGGCTGATGAAGGGCTTCTTCGACACGCTGCCGCGGGAACTGGACGAGTCGGCGACCATGGACGGCGCGTCGCACGCCCAGGTCTTCTTCCGGATCATGCTGCCGCTGGTGGCGCCGATCCTGGCGGTGACCGGGCTGCTCGCCTTCATCGGCACGATCAACGAGTTCCTGATCGCCAACGTGTTCCTCACCAACCCCGAGTCCAAGACCCTCGCGGTCGGCATGTTCGGTCTGGTGGCGGGCGAGCGCAACAACAACTTCGGGATCTTCGCGGCGGGCACCCTGCTCACCGCCGTCCCGACGGTGCTGGTGTTCCAGTTCCTTCAGCGCTACATCGTCTCCGGCCTGACCGCCGGAGCCGTAAAAGGATAAATCGACGGTAGTTAGCACGCTGCGGCAAGGGCGTCGGGACGACGTGCACCGGAGCAGTCACGGGTTGGCCGCCGCGGCCGGGACACCGGCCGCGGCGGTGGCCCCTTTCTCTCCCCGTCCGACCGACCCGAAGGGGTTCTCTCATGTCCCTGTTGCCGCACCACGACGGATCCGCCCTGTACGTACCCGAGCAGGAGCCGGCGCTCGGTCAGACCGTGCCGGTCTTCGTCCGGGTCCCGGCGAGCGCCGACGTGCGCACCGTGCACGTACGGACCACCGGCGACGGCGAGCCCCGGTTCGCCGAGGCGGTGGTCGACCGCACCGACGGCGGCGAGGTCTGGTGGCGGGCCGACGTCGAGGTCCGCAACCCGGTCAGCAACTACCGCTTCATGCTCTCCGGGACCACCGGCTACCGCTGGCTGAACGCCGCCGGCGTGATCTCTCACGACGTGCCGGACAACGGCGACTTCAAGCTGGTCAGCTACGCCCCGCCGCCGGCCTGGGCGCGGGACGCGGTGATCTACCAGGTCTTCCCGGACCGGTTCGCCCGCTCCGCGGCCGCCGCCGGCCGTACGCCGCCGGACTGGGCGATCCCGTGCGACTGGGACACCCCGGTGATCGGTCGCGGCCCGGAGACGCCGTACCAGTTCTACGGTGGCGACCTGGACGGTGTCACCGAGCGCCTGGACCACCTGGCCCGGCTCGGCGTGAACACCCTCTACCTCACCCCGATCTTCCCGGCCCGCTCCAACCACCGGTACGACGCGGCCAGCTTCGACACCGTCGACCCGCTGCTCGGCGGGGACGCCGCGCTGGCCCGGCTCGCCGATGCCGTGCGGGCCCGGGGCTGGCGGCTGCTCGGCGACATCACCAGCAACCACACCGGCGACGCGCACGAGTGGTTCACCGCCGCCGCCTCGGACGTGCGGGCCACCGAGCGGGAGCTGTACTACTTCGACGAGGCCACCGGGGACTACGAGTCCTGGAACGGCGTCAAGTCGCTGCCGAAGCTGAACTGGGGCAGCGCCGAGCTGCGCCGGCGCTTCGCCACCGCCGACGACTCGCTGCTGCGGCGCTGGCTGCGCCCGCCGTACGGGCTGGACGGCTGGCGGGTCGACGTGGCCAACATGACCGGCCGGCGCGGCGCGGACGCGTACACCCACGAGGTGGCGCGGCTGCTGCGCGAGGTGGTCGCCGACACCCGCCCCGACGGCCTGCTGCTCGCCGAGCACGGCCACGACCACACCGGCGACCTGGACTCCGACGGCTGGCACGGGACGATGAACTACGTCGGCTTCACCGACCCGGTCTGGTCCTGGCTGCGGCACGGCGACGAGCCGGTGCCGAACTTCCTCGGCACCCCGGGCGGGGTGCGGCGGCGGGACGCCGAGGCCGTGCTCGCGACGATGGACACCTACCGGTCGCTGATCTCCTGGCGCGCGTACACCCACTCGTGGCAGCTGCTCGGCTCGCACGACTCGGCCCGGATCCGCACCGTGGTCGGCGACGCCGCCCGGCAGGAGGTGGCCGCCGGCCTGCTCGCCACCATGCCGGGCACCCCGGTGGTCTTCGCCGGGGACGAGCTGGGGCTGACCGGCACCAACGGCGAGGGTTCGCGGACCCCGATGCCGTGGCACCGGCCGGGGAGCTGGGACCGGGCCACCTTCGCCGCGTACCGGGGGCTGCTGGCGCTGCGCCGCGACGAGCCCGCGCTGCGCCACGGCGGCCTGCGTCGGGTGCACGCCGACGCCGACACCCTGGTCTTCCTGCGCGAGGCCCCGACCGGGGCGGTGCTGGTGCTCGCCCGCCGGGCCGCGGGCCGGCCCGTCCGGCTGACCGGCCTCGGGGCGGGGGAGAACGCGTACGGCGGCGCTCCGGCGCTGCGCCCGGACGCCGACGGCGTGGTCACCCTCCCCGCGGACGGCCCCACGTTCCAGGTCTGGCGGCTGTCCTGACCCGGGCCCGCCCGGCGCGGGCTCAGGCGGCCGGCTGGCCGAGCAGGGTGCGCACGCCGGCGAGGTAGCTGCGGCGGTCCGGCCGGCCGGTGAGCACCTTCTGCATCAGGTAGCCCGGGACCAGGCCGAACAGCGCGGTGCCGACGGCCTCGGGGTCGGCTTCGGGGGGCAGCTCGCCCGCCTCCCGGGCCCGCCGGGCCAGCAGCGTGAAGCGGTCCCGGAAGCCGCTGTACGTCGCCTTCACGAAGGCCGCCAGCGCCGGGTCGCGCAGTGACTCGCTCCACACCTGGATCGCCAGCGGCAGGATGCCGTCCTCGCCGGCCTGCGCGTCGACGTAGGTCAGCGCCCGGTCCAGCGCCTCGACCAGGGGCAGCGGCGGCTCGGCGGCGGCCAGCTCGGCGAAGACCGCGTCCGCCCCGCCGATCACCGACTTTGCGATCGAGGTGATCAGGTCGTTCTTGCTCGGGAAGTAGCGGTAGACCGCGCCGACCGACAGCCCCGCCTCGGCGATCACGTCCTGCATGGAGGTGTTGTGGAAGCCGTCGCGCAGGAAGCAGCGCCGGGCCGCGTCGAGGATCTGCTGACGGCGGGCCGCGAGGTGGGCGTCCGATACGCGTGGCATGACCCACAGTATAAAACGAACGCTCGTTCTTGACTCCTGACACCTCCGGAGCGCACGCTGGCTTCAAAGAGAACGAGCGTTCGTTTTAAGGAGTGGGCATGTCCCGGTCACCCCGGTCCCCGATGCTGCTCGCCGTGCTGGCCGCCGCCCTCGCGGTGGCGGCGCAGGCGCTGCTCGTACCCCTGTTCGCGGGGCCCGCCGCGAACCTGGCACCGCGCGACCTGCCGGTCGCCGTCGCCGGGCCGGCGCCGGCCACCGCGGAACTGGCCGGCCGGCTGGCGGCGGCCCGTCCCGGTGCCTTCACCGTCACCGAACTGCCGGACGCCGCCGCGGCCGACCGGGCGCTGCGTGACCGCGAGGTGTACGCCGCCTTCGTCGTCGGCCCCGACGGCGTCGGGCTGCACACCGCCCCAGGTGCGAGCCCCACCGTCGCCGCCCTGCTCACCGAGGCCGCGGCCGGGCTCTCCGGCGGACGGCCGGTGCCGGTCACGGCGGTGGTGCCGGCCGACCCGGACGACCCGCGCGGGGCCGGCTTCGCCGCCGGTTTCCTGCCGTTGGCGCTGACCAGCATGCTCGTCGGCGTCCTGCTCACCGTCCTGGTCACCGGCCGGCGCGCCCGGCTGGTCGGGCTGGTCGGCTACGCCCTGCTCGCCGCGCTGGTCGGCACCGCCGTGCTGCACGGCTGGCTCGGGGTGATCGGGGGCGATCCGGTGGCCGAGGCCGCGGCGATCGGGCTCTTCGCGCTCGCCGCCGCCGGTGCCGTCGCCGGGCTGGGCGCGCTGCTCGGCGGCCCCGGGCTCGCCCTCGGCGCGCTGCTGGTCTTCCTGGTCGGCAACCCGCTCTCCGCGGTCAGCGCCGCGCCGGAGCTGCTGCCGCAGCCCTGGGGCACCGTCGGGCAGTTCCTGCCGGTCGGGGCCGGCGGAACGCTGCTGCGCTCGGCCGCCTTCTTCGACGGCGCGGGCGCGGGTCGCTCCGTCGCCGTGCTGGCCGGCTACGCGGTGCTCGGGATCGGCCTGGTGCTGCTCGGCCGGCGCGGCTCGCCCCGGCCGGCCGCCGCCGAGATCACGGTATGAGATCAGCCCGGCGGGGCGGCTACTACAAACTGTCGTTGATGGGGGAGGATGGCCGGCGTGGAAGCTCTTCGGCTGGTACTTCTCTACGTCCATCTGATCGGGTTCGCGCTGCTGCTCGGCGGCGCGATCGCCCAGTACGTCAGCGGCCGGCTGCGGATCAACGCGGCCATGCTCTGGGGCTCGGTGATCGGTCTGCTCACCGGCATCGGCCTCGCCGCCCCGCTGCGTGAGGGCGACGAGCCGGCACCCGCGAAGCTTGTTACCAAGTTGGTGCTGGCTCTGCTGATCTTCGTCATGGTCTTCTTCTCCCGGAAGCGGGATCAGGTCAACCGCGGGCACTTCCTCGCTATCGGCGGGTTGACGCTGCTCAACGCCGCTGTCGCGGTGTTCTGGAGGTAGCCGTCCGGACCCGCTCGTGGGCCCGGGGAAAGGGACTTTCGGGACAGCGGGCCGGTCACGTACCAGCACTCTGAGTGATCTGCCCCACGCCAGGGTTACGCCGGGATAACAGGCGTTCAACAGTCGTGCACGATTGGCGGCCGGTGGGTGGGCGCGGGCGTACGCTCCCGTCCGTAACGTGGGATGCCGGCAGCGCAGCGCTGGTCGGTTCAAGGGCTGCCACCGCACGAGGCGCGGTGTGCAATGGGAAGGAGACGTCTTGCGCTCTGTGCGTGGGATGCGGATCGCCTCCGCGATCGTGGCGGGTGGGCTCGTGCTGGCCGCCGCCGCGTGTGGTGAGGCCCCCGAGGACGACAACAACGCCGGCAACGGCGCCAAGAAGTACAGCGCTTGCATGGTGACCGACGTCGGTGGCATCGACGACAAGTCGTTCAACACCTCCGCCTGGAAGGGTCTCCAGGAGGCCAAGAAGGCGAACGACAACATCGACATCAAGTACGTCGCGTCGAAGGCCGAGGCGGACTACGAGGTCAACCTGACCGGGTACGTCAACCAGAAGTGCGACTTCATCCTGGCCGTCGGTGGCCTGATGTCGGACGCCACCAAGAAGGCCGCCACCTCGAACCCGAACCAGCAGTTCGGCATCGTGGACGCGAACCCGGGCGTGGACAACATCTACCCGATGCAGTTCGACACCGCCCAGGCCGCCTTCCAGGCCGGTTACCTGGCCGCCGGGATGAGCAAGGCCGGCAAGGTCGGCACCTACGGTGGTCTGCCGATCCCGCCGGTGACCATCTTCATGGACGGCTTCGCCGACGGCGTGGCGCACTACAACAAGGCCAAGGGCAAGAACGTCCAGGTGCTGGGCTGGGACAAGGCGACCCAGAAGGGTCTCTTCACCAACGACTTCGTCAAGCAGGACGAGGGCAAGAAGGTCTCCGACGCGCTGGTCGCCCAGGGCGCGGACATCATCATGCCGGTCGCCGGCGGCGCCGGTCTCGGCACCACCGCCGCGGCCCAGGCCTCGGGCGGCAAGTACTCGGTCATCTGGGTGGACGTCGACGGCTGCGAGAGCACCCCGAACTGCCCGGCGCTGGTGACCACCGTCGTCAAGAACATCCCGGACGCCGTCAAGGAGGCCGTGCTCAAGGCCGCCGGTGGCGAGAAGCTCCAGTCCAAGCCGGGCTTCGTCGGCAACCTGGCCAACAACGGCGTCTCGATCGCCCCGTACCACGACTTCGAGAGCAAGGTCCCGGCCGAGCTCAAGGCCGAGGTCGACAAGATCAAGGCGGACATCGCCGCCGGCACCATCACGGTCACCTCGAAGGCCCAGCCGACCAAGTGACCGCCTCCCCGGCCGCCGCGATGGGATCATCGGCAGCGGAGGCCGGCGGGCACCAGGCATGACGATCGGCCGCCCCGGCGTACGTGGGACACCCCGCGTGCGCCGGGGCGGCCGATCCGCTCCACCCGCGCGGCCGGCCCCGTCGGCCGGCCGACCGGCAGCTAGGCTGCACCATCGCTCGCACTCCAGGAGGTTGCGCTGAGACTCGAACTGCGCGGCATCACCAAGCGGTTCGGTGATCTGGTCGCCAACGACCACATCGACCTGACGGTGGAGCCTGGAGAGATCCACGCCCTGCTCGGCGAGAACGGCGCCGGCAAGTCGACCCTGATGAACGTGCTCTACGGGCTCTACCAGCCCGACGAGGGCGAGATCCTGGTCGACGGCCAGCCGCTGAAGCTGAAGGGCCCCTCCGACGCGATCGCGGCCGGGATCGGCATGGTGCACCAGCACTTCATGCTGGTGCCGGTCTTCACGGTCGCCGAGAACATCATGCTCGGCGCCGAGCAGGTCAGGGGCGGCATCGCCGGCTTCCTGGACCGCCGGCGGGCCCGCCGCGAGGTGGCCGAGGTCTCCGAGCGGTACAACCTGCGGGTCGACCCGGACGCGGTGATCGAGGACCTGCCGGTCGGCATCCAGCAGCGGGTCGAGATCGTCAAGGCGCTCACCCGCGACGTCGACCTGCTCATCCTGGACGAGCCGACGGCGGTGCTCACCCCGCAGGAGACCGAGGAACTGCTCACGGTCATGCGGTCGCTGAAGGCCGCCGGCAAGTCGATCGTCTTCATCACCCACAAGCTCGGCGAGGTCAAGGCCATCGCCGACCGGATCACCGTGATCCGGCGCGGGAAGACCGTCGGCACGGCCTCCCCGGAGGCGAGCCGGGACGAGCTGGCCGCGCTGATGGTGGGGCGCAGCGTCCGGCTCACCGTGGACAAGCAGCCGGCCACCCCCGGCAAGCCGATGCTCCAGGTCTCCGGCCTGGTGGTCGACGACGACCGGCGGATCCGCGCGGTCGACGGCGTCGACCTGACCGTGCACGCCGGCGAGGTGCTCGGCGTCGCGGGCGTGCAGGGCAACGGCCAGACCGAGCTGATCGAGGCGATCATGGGCCTGCGCCCGGCGCTCGCCGGCACGGTCACCCTCGACGGCGAGCCGATGCACGGCTGGTCCACCAAGAAGGTGCTGCGCGCCGGCGTCGGCTACGTCCCCGAGGACCGCAGCGTCGACGGCCTGGTCAAGGAGTTCTCCGTCGCGGAGAACCTGGTCCTGGACATCTACGACCGGCCGCCCTTCGGCAAGGGCCTGGCCCTCAAGCCGGACGCCATCGCGAAGTCGGCCAAGGAGCGGATCGCGCAGTTCGACGTCCGTACCTCCTCGGCCGACGCCTCGGTGGGCACCCTCTCCGGCGGCAACCAGCAGAAGGTGATCGTGGCCCGGGAGCTGTCCCGGCCGCTGAAGCTCTTCATCGCCGCCCAGCCGACCCGGGGCGTGGACGTCGGCTCGATCGAGTTCATCCACAGCCAGGTGATCCGCGAGCGGGACGTGGGCACCGCCGTCATGGTGGTCTCCAGCGAGCTGGACGAGGTGATCGGCCTGGCCGACCGGATCGCGGTGATGTACCGCGGCCGGATCATCGGCATCGTCAGCCCGGACACCCCGCGCGAGGAGATCGGCCTGCTGATGGCCGGCATCACCCCGGACGCCGTCGGCGAGCCCGGCGGTGCCGTGGCCCCCGCCCCCGAAGGCCCTGGTAACGAGGACGAGGCATGACTGACCCAAACCCGGTGTCGGGCTCCCCGGACAAGGAGCCGGCGACCGAGGCGCAGGCGGCGCAGGACGAGGCCGGCAACACCGACCGCGGCGCGACCATGACCGCCCCGAAGCAGCCCACGGAGCAGCCCCGGCCCACCCTGGGCCGGCTCTTCCTGGACAACCTCTGGGCCGCCAATACCTTCACCGTGACGGTGCTCGCCCTGGTGCTGGCGATGCTGTTCGGGGCGGTCCTGATCATCGTGTCCGACCCGGAGGTGCTGGCCACCTACAGCTACATCACGGCCCGGCCCGGCGACGCGATCAGCTCCAGCTGGACGGTGGTCAGCGAGGCGTACGCGAACCTGTTCAAGGGCGCCGTCTTCGACCCCGAGGCGTCCGGCTTCCAGGCGGTGCTGAGCCCGATCTCCGAGACGCTCACCTACACCGCGCCGCTGGTCTTCACCGGTCTGTCGGTCGCGCTCGCCTTCCGGGGCGGCCTGTTCAACATCGGCGCCCAGGGCCAGGCGACCATGGGTGTCATCCTCGCCGCGGTGGCCGGGTTCGCCCTGCCGCTGCCGCCGGTGGTGCACCTGCTCGTCGCGTTGATCGCCGGCGCCGTGGGCGGTGCGGTCTGGGGCTTCATCCCCGGCATCCTCAAGGCCCGGACCGGCGCGCACGAGGTGATCAATACGATCATGCTCAACTACGTCGCGGTCTACTTCCTCTCCTGGGTCATCATCCAGAACGGGGTGCAGAACCCGGACCGCTCGGACGCGATCAGCAAGCCGGTCGACTCCTCGGCCCAGCTGCCCCGACTGCTCGGCGACGACCTGCGGGTGCACACCGGCATCCTGCTCGCGGTGCTGGTCACCTGGTTCGTCGCCTGGCTGCTCAACCGCTCCACGCTCGGCTTCGAGCTGCGCGCCGTCGGCGCCAACCCGGACGCCGCCCGCACCGCCGGCATCAGCGTCACCCGTACGTACGTCCTGATCATGGTGATCTCCGGCCTGCTCGCCGGCCTCGGCGGCAGCCAGATGGTGCTCGGCTCGACGGCGAACGCGCTGACCCCGCTGGTGATCGCGCAGATCGGCTTCGACGGCATCCTGGTGGCCCTGCTCGGCCGGGTGAAGCCGTGGGGCGTGCTGCTGGCGGCGCTGCTCTTCGGCGCGCTCCAGGCCGGCGGCAACCGGATGCAGTCGTACTCGGGGATCTCGCTGGAGCTGGTCACCGTGCTCCAGGCGCTGATCGTCATCTTCATCGCCGCACCGGCCCTGGTGAAGGCGATCTTCCAGCTCCGGGCCGCCCGCGCCGCCCGGTTGCAGACGAGCCTGGCGAAGGGCTGGTAAGGCATGTCCACCATGGCTGTCCCCGACGTCGCCGTCGCCACGGTCGACGAGGGGTTCTGGACCCGCAACCGCAAGATCGGCGCGGTCCTGCTGGCGCTGGGCCTGCTCGCCGCCGCGCTCTTCGGGGCGCTCGCCACCGACCGGCAGGCGCGCTTCACCCTCAGCGAGACCGAGGGTGGCGCGGCACTGGAGATCAACGGCACGGTCGGCGCGATCCTCTTCGGGATCATCGCCGCCGTGGCCGGCGCCGCCCTGCTGGCCGGGATCCCGAAGCGTTGGTTCACCCTGGCGCTCGGCGTCGGGCTGGTCGCCTTCGTGCTGAGCTTCCTCTGCTGGCAGGTGTCGGCCGCCCCCGAGGGCCGCAACTTCATGCCGCTGGTCAACATCGTCCGGGGCACCTTCATCCTGGCCCTGCCGCTGATCTTCGGCGCGCTGGCCGGCGTGCTCTGCGAGCGCTCCGGCGTGGTCAACGTGGCGATCGAGGGACAGCTGCTCATGGGCGCCTTCAGCGGCGCACTCTTCGGCAGCATGTTCAACAGCGTCTGGGTCGGCCTGGTCGCGGCGGCGATCGGCGGCGCGTTCATCTCGCTGCTGCTGGCGGTCTTCGCGATCCGCTACCTGGTCGACCAGGTGGTCATGGGTGTCGTGCTGAACCTGCTGGCGGTCGGCATCACCGGCTTCCTCTACGAGCGGCTGATGCAGACCAACGCGCAGAAGTACAACAGCGCTCCCCGCTTCACCAACTGGGAGATCCCGCTGCTCAAGGACATCCCGCTGATCGGGCCGGCGCTGTTCCGCGGCAACATCTTCCTCTACCTGGGCCTGCTGCTGGTGCTGGTCATCCACATCGCGCTGTTCCGCACGCGGTGGGGCCTGCGGACCCGCTCGGTGGGCGAGCACCCGACCGCGGCGGACACCCTCGGCGTCAAGGTGCTGGGGCTGCGCTACCGCAACGTGCTGCTGGCGGGCGTGGTCGCCGGCATCGGCGGCGCCTCCTACACGCTGGCGCTCTACAGCTTCACCAAGAACATGATCGGCGGTAAGGGCTTCATCGCCCTGGCCGCGCTGATCTTCGGCCGGTGGAGCCCGACCGGGGCCCTGCTCGCGGCGCTCTTCTTCGGCTTCGCCGACCAGCTCGCCACCTACCTGGGCGCGATCGGCAGCAGCATCCCGAGCCAGTTCCTGGCGATGCTGCCGTACCTGGCGACGATTCTGGCGGTGGCCGGGCTGGTCGGCCGGGTGCGCGCTCCCGCAGCGGACGGCAAGCCGTACATCAAGGGCTGAGCCTTCGGCAGAAGCCAGATCCGTGCCCGGTGGGGGATGCCCCCGCCGGGCACGGTCGTCTCCGGGCCGGGGCGGGTGCGGGCGGGTGTCGGCGGCCACCAGGAGTACCCCTTCCCGCGCCCGACCGGGGTGACTTGGGCAGAATGGTGGGATGACCGAGATCGACTGGGAGCGACTGCGGGCCGCCGCCACCGAGGTGATGCGGCACGCGTACGTGCCGTACTCGAAGTTCCCGGTCGGGGCGGCCGCCCTGGTCGACGACGGCCGGGTGGTGACCGGCTGCAACGTGGAGAACGCCGCGTACGGCGTCACGCTCTGCGCCGAGTGCGGGGTGGTCTCCGCCCTGCACGCCAGCGGCGGTGGCCGGCTCGTCGCGATGTCCTGCGTCGACGCCACCGGCGAGCCGCTGATGCCGTGCGGGCGCTGCCGGCAGCTGCTCTGGGAGAACGGCGGGCCGGAGTGCCTGGTCGAGTCCAAGGGCCGGCCGCTGCGCATGGCGGAGCTGCTGCCGCACGCCTTCGACGTGGCCGACATCGAGGCGGTGACCGGGGAGCAGCCGGTTCCGGTGGTGCCGGAGCGGCTGGCCGCCTGGCGGGGGCGGGGCACCGTCTTCGTGCACCCCGACATGTCCGCCGGGCAGCAGGTCTGGACGGCGTACTGGGAGCGGTCGGCGGGGGACGCCGAGGGCGCCGAGACCGGGGTGCTGGAGGAGGCCCCGAGCTGGGACGAGCCCGCCGAGGCGATCACCTGGGGGCACGCCCGGACGCCCCGGGTGGTGGTGGTCGACGCGAGCGGCACCATCTTCTGGGCCGGCGAGGGCGAACCGCCGATGGAGATCCCCACCCGCTGGCCCGCGGGCTGAACCCCTGCGCGGCGTACCGCCGATCAGCAGAACCAACAAGCAGAGGAACTCGACGATGAGTACGTTCACGGCGGTCGACGTCATCCGTACCAAGCGGGACGGGGGAGTGCTGAGCGACGCCCAGATCGACTGGGTGGTCGACGCGTACACCCGGGGGCTGGTCGCGGACGAGCAGATGGCGGCGCTGGCCATGGCGATCCTGCTGCGCGGGATGACCCCGCCGGAGATCGCCCGGTGGACCGCCGCGATGATCGCCAGCGGCGAGCGGCTGGACCTCTCGCCGGTCTCCCGGCCGACCGTGGACAAGCACTCCACCGGCGGCGTCGGTGACAAGATCACTTTGCCGCTCACCCCGCTGGTCGCGGCCTGCGGCGGCGCGGTGCCGCAGCTGTCCGGGCGCGGCCTGGGGCACACCGGCGGCACGCTGGACAAGCTGGAGTCGATCCCCGGCTGGCGGGCGGGGCTGAGCAACGACGAGTTCATCTCCCAGCTGCGCGAGGTCGGCGCGGTGATCTGCGCGGCCGGCGAGGGGCTGGCCCCGGCCGACCGCAAGCTGTACGCGCTGCGCGATGTCACCGGCACCGTCGAGGCGATCCCGCTGATCGCCAGTTCGATCATGAGCAAGAAGATCGCTGAGGGAACCGGTGCGCTGGTGCTCGACGTCAAGGTCGGTTCCGGCGCGTTCATGAAGTCCGTCGACGACGCGCGGGAACTGGCCCGGACGATGGTCGAGCTGGGCGGCGCGCACGGCGTGCGGACGGTCGCCCTGCTCACCGACATGTCCACCCCGCTCGGCCTGACCGTCGGCAACGCGGTCGAGGTGACCGAGTCGGTGGAGGTGCTGGCCGGGGGCGGCCCGGCCGACGTGGTGGAGCTGACCCTGGCGCTGGCCCGGGAGATGCTGGACGCGGCCGGCCTGCCGGACGCCGACCCGGCCGCCGCGCTGCGCGACGGGCGGGCGATGGACGCCTGGCGCAGGATGATCCGCGCCCAGGGCGGCGACCCGGACGCGCCGATGCCGACCGCCAACGAGGTCGAGGTGGTCCGCGCCCAGGCCGACGGCTTCGTCGACTCCGTCGACGCGTACGCGATCGGGGTGGCCGCGTGGCGGCTCGGCGCCGGGCGTGCCCGCAAGGAGGACCCGGTCAGCGCCGCCGCGGGCGTGGTGCTGCACAAGCGGCCCGGCGACCCGGTCCGGGCCGGCGACCCGCTCTACGAGCTCCGCGCCGACCAGGCCACCCGGATCTCGGCGGCGCGGGCCGAGGTCGAGCTGGCGGTCCACCTGGCGCCCACCGCGCCGACCCCGTCGTCGCTGGTCATCGAGCGGATCGGCTGAACGGCCGACCGCCCGCGACCGGTCGGCCGGTGGGGGAACCTCGGCATGGTGCCGACCCGTCACGGGCGCTATTCTCCCAGCCCAGGGGGAGAGGCCGGCGGTGACGCCGGCGCGAGCAGACAGGGACTTCGACCGTGTTGGTACCCGCCCCCGATCCCCGGGAAGTCCGTGAGGCGAGCCTGGACGAGCTGTCCCGGCTGCGCCTGCCGTTGCCGCCCCCCCAGTTTCCGCTGGTGTGGGAGCCGGGCGACGAGATCGAGTTGCGTCCCACCGGGGAGATCGAGGCGCGGATCGCGGTCCTGCACCTGATCCTGGCCCGCTGCTTCGGGATGCCGCCGCAGGCGGCGATGAGCTGGCTGCTCGACTCGCACCTGGTCGAGATGGTCACGCCGCCGGAGTGGCAGTTCGTGATGGGCGGCAAGGGCGACCACCGCTCGTTCGTGCTGCACCATGACGCGCTCTTCTCGCTGGCCTGGGTGCTCGGCCTGAGCAAGCAGCTCGACCCGACCATCCCGGTCGACGAGCGGTTGGTGGAGCGGATGCCGCACCTCGCCGGCGGGGAGACGTTCAGCCAGTGGCGGGCCCGGATCCTGGCCGCGCCGCAGCACCCGGCCGACGCCGCCGCCCTGCTCGATCTGCACTACTGCCTGGACTGGGCGTACCTGGAGGCGGAGAAGCGCGGTCAGCCGCTGCCGGGGCTGGTCGACGCCAACGCGATCGGCCAGCGGCGCTGGGCGCTGGAGTGGGCGGTGATGCTGCGCGGGCCGTACCACGACGAGCCGCCGGGCTGGGAAGAGGTCGACCTCTCCACCTGAGCCGGGGTCAGCGCGGGCGCCAGACGGTGAGCCGGACGGCGGCGGTGACCGCGACCGGCTCGGGCAGCGCGGCGATCCGGGTGGCGAGCCGCTGCGGGTCGGTGTGCCAGGCGCTGGGACCCATCCCGACCAGGGTCGCCACCTCGGCCCGGCTCAGCCGTAGCCGGGCGGTGTGCGCGGCGCCGCGCTTTTCGGTGAAGTGACCGGCCAGGCTGTCGGCGACCCGGTCCGCCTTGGCCGGGTCCACCCGCAGCAGGTCGAGCGCGTCGACCAGCTCGGCGAGGTGCGCGTCGGTCGGGGTGACCACCAGCAGCGCCCCGGCCGGGTCGAGGACCCGGTGGAACTCCGCGCCGTTGCGCGGGGCGAAGACGTTCAGCAGCACGGCGGTCGAGGCGTCGGCGAGCGGCAGCCGCTGCCAGGTGTCGGCCAGCGCCGCCGCGGCCCTCGGGTGGGCCCGCGCTGCGCGGCGCAGCGCCGGCTTGGCGACGTCCAGGGCCAGGCCCACCGCGTCGGGCAGCGCCGCCAGCACCGCGGCGAGGTGCCGGCCGGTCCCCGCCCCGGCGTCCACCACCAGCGGGTACGCCCCGACGCCCGGCTCGCCGTCCGACCGCCGGCCGGCGCCTGTCGGGCCGACGACCCGGGTGGCCGTCTCGGCCAGCGCGGCGGAGATGACGTCGTAGTGCCCGGCGGCCAGGAAGTCCGTCCGGGCGGCGACCATGTCGGCGGTGTCGCCGACGTGCGGGGCGCGGCCGGTGAGCAGGTTGACGTACCCCTGCCGGGCGACGTCGAAGCTGTGCCGGCGCGGGCAGCGCAGCGCGCGGGTGTCGGGGGCCGTGGCCAGTGGTTCGGCGCAGACCGGGCAGCGCAGCCGGGCCAGCACGGCCGGGGGCATCCCGGCCCTGGGCTGCTCGGGCGGGTGCGGCGCGGTCACCCGGTGAGCCTACGTGAGCGGCTCGGCGCCCCGGCCGGACGCGCGCCCGGCGTCGCCGGTCCCGGCCAGCCGGTCGACGACCCGGTGGGTGAGCCGGTCGAGCGCGGCCAGCTCGTCCGGCTCCAGCAGGTCGATCAGGTGCCGGCGGACGGCGGCGACGTGGCCGGGGGCGGCGGCCTCGATCGCCCGTCGGCCCTCGGCGGTGAGCACCACCACCGAGCCACGGCCGTCCGTGGCGCACTCCTCGCGAATGACCAGCCCGCGCTGCTGCATCCGGCTCAGGTGGTGGGAGAGGCGGCTGCGCGACCAGAGCATCCGGTCGGCCAGCTCGCCCAACCGCAGCCGCCCGTCCGGCGCCTCGGAGAGGTCCGAGAGCACGTCGTAGTCGGGCTCGGAGAGCCCGGCGTCGCGCATCAGGTCGCGGGCCAGCTCGAGGTCGAGCAGCCGACGCATCCGGCGGTAGCCGCGCCAGGCGCGGTCCTCCCGGTCGTCCAGCCAGCGGGGTGCATCCATGGCGGTCAGCCTAGCCGATTGTTGACATGTCACCCAACTCATCGCTAGGTTGATGACATGTCAACGAATTTGCCGGCGCGGTTCGCCCTGCTGCTGTCCGGCCTGGTTCTCTTCGGCGTCAGCGTGGCGATGCTGGTCCGCGCCGACCTCGGCCTGGCCTCCTGGGACGTGCTGCACCAGGGGCTGGCCGAGTGGACCGGGTTGCCGCTCGGCCTGGTGGTGAACGCCGTGGCGGTGGCCGTGCTGCTGCTCTGGATTCCGCTGCGGCAACGCCCCGGTGTCGGCACCGTCGGCAACGCGGTCGTGGTCGGCCTGGCCGTCGACGCCGCCCTCGCCGTGCTGCCGCAGGTCGGCTCGCTGACCCTGCGGATCGCGCTGCTCGTCGCCGGGATCGTGCTCAACGGGGTGGCCACCGCGCTCTACCTGGGCGCCCGCCTCGGGCCCGGCCCACGGGACGGCCTGATGACCGGTCTCGCCGCCCGGGGCCTGCCGATCCGTCGGGTGCGCACCCTGATCGAGCTCGCGGTGCTCGCCGTCGGCTGGCTCCTCGGTGGCGCGGTCGGCCCCGGAACCCTGCTCTACGCGGTCGGCATCGGGCCGATCGTCCACCACCTCATCCCGAGATTCGCCCTCCCGGCCCCGGCCGGATCGCCCGACAGGAGTGACTCCCCATGCCCCGCCTGAACGTCATCGTCGCGAGCACCCGACCCGGCCGGGTCGGCCGCCGAATCGGCGACTGGTTCGTCACGGCCGCCGTCCGACACGGCGCCTTCGACGACGTACGTCTGGTCGACCTCGCCGAGGTCGGGCTGCCGTTCCACGACGAGCCGCACCACCCCTCCGAGGGGCGCTACGTGCACCCGCACACCCGGGAGTGGAGCAGTCTCACCGCCGCGGCCGACGCCTTCGTCTTCGTCATGCCGGAGTACAACTACGGCTTCAACGCCCCGCTGAAGAACGCGATCGACTTCCTCTACCACGAGTGGCGGTACAAGCCGGTCGGCTTCGTCAGCTACGGCATGACCTCCGGTGGCCTGCGCGCGGTGCAGATGATCAAGCAGGTGGTGACCACACTGAACATGATGCCGGTCAACGACTCGGTGCCGATCTTCCTGCGCCGCGCGCTCGACGAGGACGGTCGGCTCGTCCCGGACCCGGACCGGGAGGCCGCAGCCGAGTTGATGCTGGACGAGGTGGCCCGGCTGGCCGCCGCCCTCGCCCCGGTGCGGGTGACGGCGTGACCGCCCGGCTGTGGGAGCTCTTCGGTGCGCGGGGTCGCGGCGTCCTGGTGACGCTGCGCCGCGACGGCCGGCCCCAGCTGTCCAACCTCGACTACCTCGCCGAGCCGGGCCTGATCCGCTGCTCGACCGTCGGCGACCGGGCCAAGGCGCGCAACCTGCGCCGCGACCCCCGGGCCAGCTTCCACGTCACCACCCCCGACGGCGGCGCGTACGCCGTCGCCGAGGGGATCGTCACTCTCACCCCGTCCGCCGCGACCGAGGACGACGCCACCGTCGAGGAGTTGGTGGAGGTCTACCGCCGGATCCGGGGCGAGCACCCCGACTGGGCGGAGTACCGGGCGGCGATGGTCGCCGACGGTCGCCTGGTGATCCGACTAGCCGTCGAGCGGGTCTACGGCTGGCGACCCTGAGCCGGCCCACGATCGCGCCCCGGGTCGCGTCCCTGGACCCGGTCGACCGGCTCGGTCAGCGGGGGCCGCTCCCGCTCGGGGCCGGCTCGTCGAACGACCGGTGCGCTCCGGCGACCACGCAGCCCGGCCCGGGCAGCCGGTAGAACCCCCAACCCGAGAGGTAGCTGCCGTTCGCCTCCTGCTGGCGCAGATGCACCGCGAGCATCAGCCCCGCCGGGATCCGGTCCGGATGGATCACCAGCAGCCCAGTCTCCGGCTTGGGGAGGGTGACGGCGGCGTCCGGCCCGAGCCCGACGGCAATATCCGGTCGTACCTCGGCGCCCCGGTCCCCGGGCGGGCAGGCGGCCTCCGGTCGGGTCTTGACCAGCGTCGCCCGGACCCCGGTCCGGCGCAGCTCCTCGTTGATCCGGGCCGGGTCGGCGGCGTCGGCCACGGTCACCGTGACGGTGCCGTCGGAGGCCGACGCGCTCGTCGACGGCGTCGTCGCCGTCCCCGCGGGTGCCTGCGGGCGGCCGGCGACCACCGCCGCCGTGCCGGCCGCGGCCAGCGTCGCGAGCCCGACGGTGACGACGGCTAGTCGCCGCCGCGCGGCGGTCACCGGTCGCCGCCGCGCCGGGGCGATCTCGCGGAGCAGCGCGTCACGGCGTACGCGGGCCCGCTCGGCGGGCAGGTGCGGCAGGTCCGGGCGGAGTGGACTGTGATCCATCGGGGCGGTCCTCCATCGCGAGATCGGCGAGCACGCCGGTGCGCAGCTGACGGTGTGCCCGGGCCAGGCGGGACTTGACGGTGCCCAGCGGGATGCCGAGCGTGAGCGCGGCCTCGGCCTGGGTCTGTCCGAGCCAGACGCAGGCCTCCACCACCTCCCGGTCCCGGCGGGCGAGCCCGGCGAGGTGGCGGTGTACGGCGACGACCCGCCGCTCGGCGTCCACCCGCTCGACGACCGCGTCGGCGTGGTCGGCGGCGGGTTCGGGCGGCGGCACCCGGTCCAGCGCGGCCCGGTGCCGCCGCAGCGACCGGTGGTGGTTGCGGCTGACGCCCAGGGCGATGCCGTAGAGCCAGGGCAGGACGCTCGCGCCGTACGGCACCATCGCCCGTCTTCGCCGCCAGGCCTCCAGGAACACCACCGAGACCAGGTCCTCCGCGGCCGACCACGCCCCCGTACGCCGCAGGCAGTAGCCGAACACCGCGTCCGCGTGCCGCTCGAAGAGCGTGCCGAAGGCCGTGGTGTCACCGTCGAGGCTCCGGGCCCAGAGCTCTCGGTCGTCAGTCATATCGCGCCCTCCCTGCCCCTGTCATGTCCGTACGGGTTGGTGCGGTTCACGGCGACGCGCCGGCCCGGCGGTCCCGTCCCTCGGCCGGTCGGGGGCTGACTAGGGTCTGAGCATGGTCGCAATCCGATACGAGGACATCGTCAAGGTCCCCAAGGCGCTGCTGCACGATCATCTCGATGGCGGCCTGCGGCCGGCGACGGTCGTCGAACTCGCCGCCGAGGTCGGTCACGAGCTGCCCACCGCCGACCCGGAGGCGCTCGGCCGCTGGTTCGTGGAGGCGGCGAACTCGGGTTCGCTGGAGCGCTACCTGGAGACCTTCGCGCACACCGTCGCCGTCATGCAGACCGCGCCGGCGCTGCGCCGGGTGGCCCGGGAGTGCGCGCTCGACCTGGCCGCCGACGGGGTGGTCTACGCCGAGGTGCGGTTCGCCCCGGAGCAGCACCTGGAGCAGCACCTCACCCTGGACGAGGTGGTCGAGGCGGTGGTGGCCGGCTTCGTCGAGGGCAGCGAGCAGGCCGCCGCGGCCGGCACGCCCATCCGGATCGGCACCCTGCTGACCGCGATGCGGCACGCCGCGCGCTCGCAGGAGATCGCCGAGCTGGCGGTGCGGCACCGGGACACCGGGGTGGTCGGCTTCGACATCGCCGGCGCCGAGGCGGGCTTCCCACCCACCCGACACCTGGACGCCTTCGAGTACCTGCAGCGGGAGAACTTCCACTTCACCATCCACGCCGGCGAGGCGTTCGGGCTGCCCTCGATCTGGCAGGCCATCCAGTGGTGCGGCGCGGACCGGCTCGGGCACGGGGTACGGATCGTCGACGACATCACCCCCGGGCCGCCGCCGGTGCTCGGCCGGCTGGCCGCGTACGTGCGGGACAAGCGCATCCCGCTGGAGCTGTGCCCGTCGTCGAACGTGCAGACGGGTGCCGCCGCGTCGATCGCCGACCACCCGATCGGGCTGCTGCGCGACCTGCGGTTCCGGGTCACGGTCAACACCGACAACCGGCTGATGAGCGGCACCTCGATGTCCCGGGAGATGGCGCTGCTGGTGGACGCCTTCGGCTACGGCTGGAAGGAGCTCCAGTGGTTCACCATCAACGCCATGAAGAGCGCCTTCATCCCGTTCGACGAGCGGCTGCGGATCATCGACGAGGTGATCAAGCCGGCGTACGGGAAGCTGCTGGCCTGATCAGTGGTGCGGGTGGCTGGCGATCAGGCCGGCCACCCGCCGCAGCACGTCGCGGGCGCGGGCGGCCTCGGCGCCCAGCCCGGTCTGCCGGCGCAGCACCGCCGGCTCGGCGCGCAGCAGCGCCACCCCGCGCCGCAGCAGGACCTTCGGCGCCTTGCGCTGCTCGGCGAGGTCGCGGGTCAGCCGGCGGACGAAGGTCGTGCCGCGCGGGCGCCGCAGCGCGTACGCCCCGGCCAGCAGCCCCCGGCGGCGGCACTCCTCGACGATCTCGGCGGCGAAGATCCCTTCGGCGACGAAAAGTGGCGATCCGGCCACCTCGAATGGCCGGGTGGCCACCCGTCGGTCGGCACCGATCGCATAAACCGGCACTTCGGCCTTGCCCTCCTGGGCCAGTCGGGCAATTGTGTCCACGGCCGTCCCGGCATCCCACGAGTCGGGCGAGTCCCAGTCCACCTGTCCGTTCTGGCGCGGCAACGTAGGGTCATCGCCGTCCTTGTAGAAGTCGTCCAGGCAGAGCACCGGAAGTCCGGTTCGATGGGCTATATACGACTTTCCGGAGCCGGAGGGGCCAGCGAGCAGGACAACGCGGTGACGGTATTCCATTACGTTCGGTAACTCCGGCCAGACGGATTGCTATCAAATTGCATCAACATCTCATCACACCTTCGGCGACCGCCAACCTGGGCTTTCTCTTTCAGGGGCGGCGTGATGGAATCTCGGGGGTCCGACCCGCCGGGTCGGTCGCTGGGCGTTGCCCGGGGCAACGCGGGGACGCTGCAATCGCGAGGGCGGTGACGTGAGCAAACGGCCGAAGACGGCGGGCTCCTTCCTGTCGCGGCTACGCCGGCCGGCTGGCCGGCTCCGCGACATGCCGATCTGGTCCAAGCTCGGTCTCATCATGATCGTGCCGACCATCGCCACGGTCGTCGTGGGCACCAGTGGTCTGGTGGACCACCTGCAGACGCTCAACAATGCCAACCGGGCGGGCGAACTGGCCAACCTGGTCGGGTACTCGGGTGACCTGGTCAACAGCCTCCAGGACGAGCGCACCGCCGCCGTCCTGCTGCTGGGCGCGCCCAAGGGCCAGCCCCGGGACCAGTACCAGGAGGCGTACAACCGGGTCAACCAGCGGGTCGAACAGGTTAAGGCGCCGTACTCGCAGCAACGGCTGGAGATCGATGATCTCCCGGCCAGCCTCGAGACGCTGCTGGACCGGATCGACCAGAATCTGAGCGACCTGCCCGGCACCCGGAGCCAGGTCTACAACGGCAAGCTCAGCCTCAGCAACGCGATCGGGTCGTACCAGGGCCTGATCGACCAGCTGATCAGCGTCCGCGACTCGACCACCCAGCTCGCTGGCGACAACGACCTGAGCGACCGGATGCGGGCCGCCGCGGCCGTCGCGCGGGAAAAGGAGTTCCTGTCGCTGCGCCGGGTGGCGGTGCACCGGGTGCTCCTGCAGAAGGCGTACATCGCTCCGCTGCGCGACGACTTCATTCGCAGCCAGCAGGGCGGGGAACTGGCGACACAGACGTTCCAGTCGGTCGCCAACCAGTTCGAGCGCGAGCTGTACCAGCAGACCGTCGCCGGCTCCGACCTGCGTCAGGCGCAGGCCTACAGCGGCTTCATCAAGTCTCGCGACAGCGAGAGCATCGCCGGGGTCGAGTTCGGCACGGACCAGTGGGACGCGGCCATGGTCGCCAACGCCGCGCTGATCCGTGCCGTCGAGGTCAAGCTCGACGGCAGGGTGGTCCGGCAGGCTGACGAACTCCGCTCCGACGTGCAGCGCCAGGTCTTCCTGGAGACCGGCCTGCTGCTGAGCATGCTGCTGCTGGCGATCCTCTTCGCGTACCTGGTCGCCCGGTCGATGGCCCGCTCCCTGCGCGACCTGCGCCAGGGCGCCCTGTCCATCGCCCAGTACGGCCTGCCGCAGGCGGTGGCCCGGCTGCGCGACCCGCAGGTCAGCGGCCAGCTCTCCCCGACACAACTGGCCAACCAGATCGCCGAGCCGCTGCCGGTGCGCAGCAAGGACGAGTTCGGCCAGGTGACCGAGGCGTTCAACGCGGTCCACCTGGAGGCGGTCCGCACCGCCGCCGAGCAGGCCGCGCTGCGCTCCTCCGTCGCGACGATGTTCGTCAACCTCGCCCGCCGTTCGCAGATCCTGGTCGACCGGCTGATCGGTCACCTCGACCGGCTGGAGCGCGGCGAGGAGGACCCGGACCGCCTGGCCGAGCTGTTCCAGCTCGACCACCTGGCTACCCGGATGCGCCGCAACGACGAGAACCTGCTGGTCCTCGCCGGTGCCGACTCCACCCGGGTGCAGCGTGAGCCGGCCGCCCTGATCGACGTGCTGCGCGCCGCGCAGTCCGAGGTCGAGCACTACACCCGGATCGAGTTCGGGATCATCGACCGGGACATCGAGGTCGCCGCGCACGCGGTGAACGACATGGTGCACCTCGTCGCCGAGCTGTTCGACAACGCGACCGCGTTCTCGCCGCCGGACTCGCAGGTCATGGTCGAGGCGCGCCGCATCGGCGACCGGGCCACCCTCTACGTCGAGGACCACGGTATCGGCATCAGCGCGGAGCAGCTGGGCGACCTCAACGAGCGGCTCGCCACGCCGCCCCAGGTCGACGTCGCCGTCTCCCGGATGATGGGCCTGGTCGTGGTCGCCCGGCTGGCCTCGCGGCACGGCGTCAAGGTCGAGCTGCGTCCCGGCTCCGACCGGGGCACGGTGGCCGAGGTCACCATGCCCACCTCCGTGCTGGTTCCCCGGGCGCTCACCGGTCGCGGCCAGCCCGTCCCGGCGCTGCCCGCGGCCACGCCCGGCCCGCAGCAGTTCGGTGCGGCCCCGACCTTCGGCGCGGCCCCGGCCTTCGGCGCGCTGCCCGCGCTGGGCAACGGCCCGACGCCGACCCCGCGTACCGGCGAGTCCGGCAACCAGGTCACCCTCGGCGGGCGGTCGTTCGACCCGGCCCCGCAGCACGGCTCGCCGGCCAACGCTGGCGGGGGGCGCTCCATGCCGGCCTGGTCGGACCTGACCGGCGCCAGCGCGCTCAACGGCAACGACGGCTTCGCGCCCCGCTCCTCCAACGGCCAGCAGATCGACCCGCTGCCGCAGCGGCGGTCCGGCGACACCGACCCGGTCACCGGCCAGCAGCCGGCGATCCCGCGGCAGTTGCCGAGCAGCCCGGAGGCCCGCCCCTACAGCGCGCCGCCGGTCCCGCCGGTGTCCGCGCCGCCGCTTCCGCCGGTCTCCGGCGCCCCGGTCTCGGGTTACCCGGTCTCGGCCTCGCCGTACTCGGGCCCGCCGGTGTCGGCCTCGCCGTACTCGGCTCCGCCGGCCTCGCCGTACTCCGCTCCGCCGGCCTCGCCGTACTCCGCTCCGCCGGCCTCGCCGTACTCCGCACCGCCGGCCTCGCCGTACTCGGGGCACCCGGTCTCCGCCCAGCCGTACTCGGGTCAGCCCGTGTCGGCCGCCCCGGTCTCCGCCCAGCCGGCGTCCGCGCCGCCCCGGCAGAGCCCGCCGAGCCCGGCCGCCCCGCCGGCCTGGCCGCCGGTGCCGAACCAGGAGCAGGCCGCCCCGCCGGTGCCCGAGCGGCTCGCCGCCGCGCTGGACATGACCACGGAGCTGCCCCGGGTGGCGCGCCCCGAGCCGACCCAGCAGACCGCTCAGCCGTCCGCGCCGGCCACCCCGCCGGCCATGCGGCAGCCCGCCGCGCCGCAGGTCCGCGCGGCGCAGCCGGCCCCGGTGAACCGGCCGCCGACTCCGCAGGAGACGGCGAACCGGCAGCGGTACGCGGATGAGACGATGGAGCTGCCGATCTTCCGGGAGCTCGAGTCGGCCTGGTTCCGTACCTCCCGCAAGCCGGGTCCGGAGGAGGCGGCCGCTGCCGCCGCGGCCGCCAAGCCGGCGGCCAATGGCACCGCGACCCAGCAGATGCCCGCCGTCGACGCCCCCGGTCGCTCCGTCCCGAACACCGCACCACGGACGACAGGTAACGCACCGATGGCAAACACTCCGATGGCCGGAGGGACGCCGCGCGACAACGGCTCGGCGACCAACGGCGGCGGCCGCCCCGGTCAGGCCGAGGGTCTGCCCACCCGCCGGCCCACCGCCCCGCAGTCGGCCGGCTGGCAGACCGCGGCCGACGACGGCTGGCGTGCCGCCGTGGCGGCCTCCGAGGTGCCGGTGGCGGCCACCACCGAGACCGGTCTGCCGAAGCGGACGCCGATGGCCCAGCTCGTCCCGGGCGCGGTGGAGAAGCCGACCATCTCGGCGCAGCGGCGTACGCCCGAGGCGGTGCGCGGTCTGCTGTCGGCCTACCACCGCGGCGTGCAGCGCGGGCGCAGCAACCCCTCGGACAGCAACCCCACCAGCTCGGAGGCGACTCCGGGAGGGCAGCAATCCTCGCAGTCTGGCTCCGGCCCGGCGGCCGGTAGCGGGCAGAAGGAGCAAGAAGGATGACAACTACGCAGGATCTCGGTTGGCTCCTCGCCAACTTCGCCGACCGGGTGCCCGGTGTCGCGCACGCGGTCGCCGTCTCCGCGGACGGCCTGCTCCTCGCGTCGTCACGGGACCTGCCGCGCGACCGGGCCGACCAGTTGGCCGCCATCTCCTCCGGTCTGGTCAGCCTCACCCAGGGCGCGGCCCGCTGCTTCGAGGGCGGCGCGGTGTTGCAGACCGTCGTCGAGATGGACAACGGCTTCCTGTTCCTGATGTCCATCTCCGACGGTTCCTCCTTCGCGGTGCTGGCCGCCCGCAGCTGTGACGTGGGCCAGGTCGGCTACGAGATGGCCCTGCTGGTCGACCGGGTGGGCGACGCGCTGACCCCGCAGCCCCGCACGGCCGTCGGGATGATGGGCTGACCGAGCTGACCACCGGGTCGGCACGGCAGCAACGACACGACAACAACGACGGGTTCCACCGGGCGAGAGCCGGTGCCGGGTACGAAGGAGGTGAGCGGCGACATGGCCGATCGTGACGAGCCAACCGGAGCGTTGGTCCGTCCATACGCCGTGACCCGTGGTCGTACCCGTCCCCGGCTCGACATCGCCATGGAGGCGCTCGTCGAGACGACGGTGCGCGGTCGCGCCGCTGCCAGTGGCAACGGCGGCCAGGGCCGCGAACACCAGTACATCGCCGCGCTGTGTGACGGACGCGTGCAGTCGTTGGCCGAGATCGCGGCGCGAATGCAGCTTCCGTTGGGTGTGGCCCGGGTGCTCATCGCCGACATGGCGACGGATGGCCTGGTCGCGGTCCACGAGCCGACCATCCTGGACGACTCCGACGACGCGGTGGGCACTGAACTGCTGGAGAGGGTGCTGAGTGGACTTCGCAGGCTCTGACATGTCGCACCGGCCGCCGGCCCCGAGCGGGCGCGTGACGTCGGCGAAGATCGTTATCGCCGGTGGATTCGGCGTCGGCAAGACGACCTTGGTCGGCTCGGTCTCGGAGATCACGCCGTTGACCACCGAGGCCATCATGACCAGCGCGGGCGTGGGCGTCGACGACACCCGGCAGGTGCCGGGCAAGACGACGACCACGGTGGCGATGGACTTCGGCCGGATCTCGATCGACCGGGACCTGATCCTGTACCTGTTCGGTACGCCGGGCCAGACGCGGTTCTGGTTCATGTGGGACGAGCTGGTACGCGGCGCGATCGGCGCCGTCGTCCTGGTCGACACCCGCCGGCTGGCCGACTGCTTCGCGGCGATCGACTTCTTCGAGCACCGGCGGCTGCCGTACCTGGTGGCCATCAACTGCTTCGACGGGATGCAGTACCACGACCCGCAGGACGTCCGGGACGCGCTGGCGATCTCGACGGACGTGCCGGTGGTGGCCTGCGACGCCCGGAACCGGGAGTCGACCAAGCACGTGCTGATCTCGCTGGTCGAGTACGTGCTGACCATGCGCCGCTCGCGCGCGGTCGCCCCGGCCTGACCGGCCTCGACGCGCCCGGTGGCGGCTTCGGCCGACGCCGGGCGCGTCTGCGCGTCCCGGGCCGGCCGGAACTCGATGTGGCGGCGCTCCGCTGCCTGGCTGTCCCGGTCCTGAGTGGACGCACCGACAGCCGGGAGCACCGTAGCCCCGCGCGCGCCGCAGCCCCGCGCGCCGGCGGTGCCGGTGCCCGGGGCTGCGGATGGGAAGAGGGCCGGGAGAGAGGGCTTGGCCGAGGGTCAGGAGACCCGGGCCCAGCTGCCCCGGGTGAGCTGGTAGACGCCCAGCGAGTCGCGCTCCATCCCGCCGTGCCGGATCGGCGCGACGGCGTACCACCCGGCCATGCCCTCGGTCACCTGCGTCTGCAGGTACGCCCGCCGTCGTCCACGGTCGACGCTGCTGGCCAGCCGGGCCGCGTTGGCGACGAGCTGGAGGTCGTCGGAGGCGTACGGGGCGAAGCCGCTGAACCCGCCGTACGCGTGGATGTAGCGGAACACCAGCTCGCGTAGCGTGGTGCCGAGCAGGGCGTGCACCCGGTCCTTGCGGATCAGGTCGGTGGCCTGCTGCGCGGCCAGCCGCGGCTCGCTGCGGTTGTCCCGCACCAGCACCCGTACGCTTCGGCGCTGGTTGCCCGCCTGCACCCAGTCGACGTTCAGGTCCTCCAGCGTGATCCGCAGGGCACGCTCCTGAAGGACGCCGAGGGTGGCGCCCCGGCCGGTGAGCTCAAGGCTGACCCCGATCAGCAGCTCCGGCCGCCCCGACCCGGCGTCAAATTATCCGGATGTGGGCAGGAACAGGCAGGTGGAAGGCGCTTTACCCGGGTTCAGGAACGGTAACCGGCCGACCGGAACTCGTACTCGCGGTCGTCGTCGCGCTCGGCCGGGTCGCGGCTGAAGTCCCAGCCGCCGGCCGACTCACGACCCGGTCGCCCGCCGACCGCGAACCCGCCGATCTCCTGGCCGCGACGCCAGCCGCGGAAGTAGCCGGTGGTGTTCTCGGCGAGGCTCGCCGCGTCGCGGACGATCCGCAGCGGACGCTCCTCGCGCAGCGGCGAACCGGGCACCAGGTTGGCCTGCGGGACCCGCTTGGGCAGGCCGGCGGTGGTCTCCGCGCCGACCGCCGGGCGAGCCGCCTGCTCGGCGGCCTGCCAACCCGTGTCGGCGGTGGTCGACCAGTCCAGCTCGGACTCCTCCTCGCTGTGGCCGACGAACCAGGCGGACCTGGCCTGCGCGAAGATCAGCAGGTCGCCGTCGCCCTCGTCGGAGATCGGCGGGGGCCGGTGCTCCATCGGCGCGGGGCGGCGCTCCGCCGGCTCGGGCCGGCGCTCCGGGGCCGGCCGGTCCGCCCGGGAGGCACGCCCGGAACGGCTCGCCTCCTCGCGGTCGACCAGCCGCAGCGGGGGCGTCTCCAGGCGCGGGTCGCCGCCCGGGGCCGGACCGTCGCGCAGGGCTCGGTCCGCCAACGGCGGCGGCTCGACCAGCCGCAGCATCGGCGGCTCCGGCGGCAGGTCGTCGGCGAGCCACGGCGGGGTGACCCGACGCTCCGAGCCGGGGTCGGTCGGCGCGTCCACCTGCCGGCCCGCGCGCTCGCCGTACGACGGCACGACCGGGTTGTTGGCGGAGCTGTCGGCCGGGTCCTCCGGGTTGTTGACCAGCGGCCAGTTCGCCCGGGAACCGGGCGGAGCGGACTCCGCCTCGGGGCGCGGGGTCGGCACCGGAATGCTCAGGTCGGTGGCGCTGAAGCCGCCGGTGGGCGCCGACAACGCGCCGTTGGTCTTCGGGCGGGGCGGGATGACCGTGCGCTGCCGCTCGGCGCGGGCGCTGTTGATCGCCGCCGTGGTCAGGGTCGGCCGGAACGGCTCGCCCGCCTCGGCGGGGGGCACGTTGCCGCGCTGCGCCGGGGCGATCGGCGTGATGCCGGGCGGCGGCGGGGGCGGCGCGGAGACCGGACGGTTGGTCGGGGGGTCCCGACGCACCACCGGCATGGCGGGATCGGTGCCCCGACGCACGGCGGGCATGCCCGGGTCGGTGCCCCGGCGGACCAGCGGCATGCCCGGGTCGGTGCTGCGGCGCACGGCGGGCATGCTCGGGTCTGTGCCGCGGCGCACGGCGGGCATGCTCGGGTCGGTGCCCCGGCGGACCAGCGGCATGCCCGGGTCGGTGCTGCGGCGGACCGCGGGCATGCCCGGGTCGGTGCGCGACGGCGGCGCCGAGGTCGGGGTGGCCGCGGCGGCGGCGGGGGTGACCGGCGCGGGTGCGACCGGTGGCGGTGCGACCGGGGCCGGTGCGACCGGCGGCGGACCGAGCGGCCGGGGGGTGGTCGGCAGTGACCCGCCGGAGACCGGCTCGGGCCGGCTGCGCCGGCCGGTGGGGGTGGGACGTTCGGGCTCGGCCGGCCGGACGGTACGCAGCCCCGTCGTGCCGCCCCCGAGGGCGGACAGCTCGCCGACCGGCTCGCCGCGCCGGGCGGCGGCCCGCCGGCCGGGTGCCGGAACAGGCGTGGTGACGCGGGCGCTGAGCGCGCCCACCAGGGCCTCGCAACCGGCGTCGCAGGCCCGTACCGCGGCGACCGCCTGACGGACGGTCTCCGCGACGGCGGAGGTGAGCGCCCGGTTGACGGTGGCCCGGCGGGGGGTCTCGGAGATGGCCACCCGCAGGGCGGTGACCGCGGCGTCGATCTCGTCGGGATCGGCCACGCCGTCGGCGGCCAGGTGCGCGGCCACCGCCTCGGCGGCGACCGAGACGTCGCGGCCCTGGGCGGTCGTGCCGCCGAGCATGCCGGGCTCGGGGAGGGCGTCGAGCACCGCGAGCGACACCGGCTCGGCCGGGTCCGGGTACGCCCGGAGGGCGGCCGGGTAGAGCTCACGCAGCACCTCGCGCAGCGCCACGGCGGCCGAGTGGCGACCGGTTGACAGAGCGGCGTGCGCCGCCAGGACCTGCTTGAAGCCGGCCAGGTCCCGGGGTGCCGGCAGGGTGACCGCGGAGAGCGCCCCGGCCTGCAGGGCGCGGGCCAGACCCACCGCCCGCCGCTCGGCCGGCGGCGACTGCATCTCCTCCAGCGAGTCGTCGTCGGCGAAGCGCTCGGCGAAGTCGTCGACCGAGTCGTCGTCGGCGATCGCGAGTGGACGCCCGGCGGCGCTCAGCAGCGAGGTGATCGTGTGGTCGTCGCTGTCGGCCGCGATCGCCGCGCCACTCGGTCCGCCCGATCGCTCCACGAGCAGCGCGACCAGCTGGGCGTAGCCCGCCGGGTCGTCACCGATCTCGCAGACATGCAGCAGCCGGCCTGCGTCGTCGACCACAGCGGACGTCAGCGACGATCCGGCCGATGCCGGTCGGTCGGCCGGATCCGCCGAGGCCAGACCGCAGTACACGCGCACGAGCGCCACGGCGTCGTCCTCCTCCCGGGACACAGGTCTTTTCTCTGCCAGAGACTGATGCTCCCCGCTCGGGGTCAGTCGCGCCAGTCCACGACAGCAGAGATCTTGCCGACAATGGTGCGCCAACCCAAGCTTGCGGTTTGTGCCCCGATTTTCTTGAGCCGCCGCCGGCCGAGGAAACCACCGATTCCGCCGTTGACACATGCCCTCAGCGCCTCGTCCAGGTCGTCCAAGCTGGAGCCGGCGGAGAGCATGTCGAGCACCGCGGGTAGCCGCAGCGCGTACGACAGGTCACGGGCCACCTCACCGGCCTCGATCAGCAGCGTCGGGTCCCACGTGTCGTGCCCGCCGCGCAGGTTCTCCACTACCAGGTCCAGCTCGTACATGTCCTCGTCGAGCGGCGCGATGTCGGCCGGTTCCACCCGTTCGGACAGTTCATTCCAGCTGTCCAGTTGGGACATGTCGTTGGGCGCGCCGGAACGGATGAAACTGACCAGCGCCTCGGGGGTCTTGAACAGCAGCAGCCGCCCCTTGTGGGTGAGGAAGACCGGCACCTCCTCGTCGGCCGCCGCGTCCTGCTCGTCCTCCTCCTCCGCCTCGGACTCCTCGTCCTCGGCGTCGGCCTTGCGCTTGCGACCCGCGGGCCGGCCGGCCTCCTCGTCCTCCTCGGCGGAGAGCGCGGCGAACTCCTCGTCGAGGATCACCACCTCCTCGTCCTCGGCGTCCTCGGCCTCCACGACCTGGCGGCGGGCGAGGAACGGGTCGTCCTCGTCGCGCTCGGCGACGTCGGTCGGGGTCAGCTCCCGGGCCGGCCGGTACGCGCGCAGCGTGAAACCGGTGCCGGCGGGGAGGGCGATCTCCACCGGGTCGATCCGCAGCTCGTCCCAGAGGGAACGGTCGGCCGAGCCGCGCTCCACCTCGGGCTCGACCGGCCCGTCGGTGGCGTCGAGCTCGGGCTCGTCGGCGTCGGGCCGTTGGGGCGACTGGCGGGCCACACTGACCTCCGGGTGCGTCGGGTTGCCCACTCGCCGACACTTCCGGTCGGCTAGTGACTCTGGGCACATACCCTAGTGGTCAGCCCGGGGGGACCGGACCCCGCACCCCGCTGGCGATCCGCACGCCTGACAAGTAGCGTTACTACGTATGAGGGCTCAGGCGCTGCACGGACACCTCGACGCGCTGCTGCTCGCGGTGCTGGAGCAGGGCGCACTGCACGGCTACGCCATCATCGAGGCGCTGCGGGCCCGCAGCGACGGCAACCTCGATCTGCCCACCGGCACCATCTACCCGGCGCTGCGCCGGCTGGAGCGGGCCGGGCACGTGGCCAGCTCGTGGAGCACCGTCAGCGGCCGGGAGCGGCGCACGTACGAGCTGACCGACTCCGGCCGCCGGGCGCTGGCCGGCGAGCGGGCCGGCTGGCGCGAGTTCAGCGCGACGGTCGGCCGCTTCCTCGGCCCCGACACGTCCCCCACCGCCCCCGCCTGACCGCACCGCCCGGCTCGCCGACCCGCCGCCCACCCGCGCCGCTCCCGCAGCCTTCGTCCGTCATGATCGTCTGCAGTTCTCCGGCTCGACACGCCGGCTGGCCCGTCGGAAAACTGCAGACGATCATGGACCGGCTCCTCGATCGGCGCCCAGAAGGCGGCGAGGCTCACGCCGTGCCGGTTCGGTGCCGTGCCGGGCCAGGCGGCCGCAGCGTCGCGCCAGGCTGGGCAGGGCGCGCGTCGAGGCGGCGGGTCAGTGGGCGGCGCGCAGCCAGCAGCGGGCGGCCCGGGCGAGGGAGAAGTAGCCGGCGCCGACCAGCACCGCGCCGATGATCATCGGGGGCCAGCTCAGGGCGGCGTCCCAGAGCTGCACCGACCAGGCGAACAGGGCGACCCCGACGACCGCGCCGAGCGCCAGCGCGCCGGTCAGGCCCAGCCCCACCAGCCGGCCGGCCACCGGCACACCGGCCCGACCGCGCCGCGCCGCGCCCGCCCCGAGCACCAGCGCGGCCAGGGCGAAGCCGGCCACGCCCAGCCACACCCAGTTCACCGAGGCGGAGAGCAGTTGGTAGCCGGCGGGCGGTGGCGGGCCGCCGCTCCAGCTGGAACCCCGCCAGGTGAGGTCGCCGGCGACCAGCAGGACCAGGGCCACCGCGAACGCCCGTACCGACAGCCCCCGCAGCGCTGCCGCCGCGAGTTCCGCCTGGTAGGCCGGCGCCAGCTGGGCCGGCGCGCCGAACTCGGCCACCGCCCGTCGCTCCGCCTCCGCCGCCGACAGCCCACCCTCCCGGTACGCCTCGGCGGCGTCGTCCAGCGCGTCCCGCAGCTCGACCATCAGCTCCGCCTTGAGCCGGGCCGGCCCGCGCAGCCGGTCGTCCAGCTCGCGCAGCCGGTCCGCCACCCGTACGTCTTCGCAGCCCCGCATGGAGCCACCCTGTCACGTGGACGGGGCGGCCGCGTCGGGGAGATTCCCGGAACCAGGCTCAGGGGGCCAGGGCGAGGTACCCCCGCTCGGCCGCCGCCTGGAGCAGCCACTGGTCGCGGTACCAGCCCGGGGTGGCCATCAGCTCGGCGTGCCGGCCGCGCTGGACCACCCGCCCGGCGTCGAGCACCACGATCTCGTCCAGCCCGTCGAGGCCGCTGAGCCGGTGGCTGATCAGCAGCACCGTGTGCCCGGCCGGGGTGGCGGCCAGCGTGGAGGCGAGCACCGCGTCGGCGGCGGCCGGGTCGAGCCCTTCGGTGGGCTCGTCCAGCACCAGCACGCCCGGGGCGGCGAGCAGCGCCCGGGCCAGGGCGAGCCGCTGCCGCTGCCCGCCGGAGAGCTGGCCGCCCTCCTCGCCGACCACCGTGTCCCAGCCGTCCGGTTGCTCGCGTACCCAGTCGAGCAGGCCGGCGGCCCGGGTGGCGGCGGCCAGCTCCTCCTCGCCGGCGGCGGGCCGGCCCAGCAGCAGGTTGTCCCGGACGGAGGCGTGGAAGACGTACGCCTCGGCGAGCAGCCCGCCGATGGCGCGGGGCAGTTCCTCGGCCGGGTACGCCGACAGGTCCACCCCGTCCAGGGTGACCCGGCCGGCGTCGGGGTGCACCGCGCCGGTGAGCACGGCCGCCAGGGTGCTCTTGCCCGCGCCGCTCGGGCCGACCACGGCGACCCGGCGGCCGGCCGGAAGATCCAGGTCGACGCCGTCCAGGGCCGGGGCGGCACCCTCCCGGTACCGCACGGTCACCCCGTCGAACCGCACGTCGTGCCCGGCCCGGGAGGCCACCGTCGCCCCGCCGTCGGGAGCGGTCGGGGCCGGCGCGGTGTCGAGCAGCGTGGCGACCCGGTCGAGGCCGGCGCGCAGCTGGGTGCGCTGCCGGGCCGCGCCGACCAGGGCCAGCGCGATCTCCACCGCGGCCAGGGTGCCGACGGCCAGCACGCCGACCAGCACCCCGTCGACTCCGGCGCGCAGCGCGGCGAGCACCACGCCGGCGGCGGTCAGCCCGGCGACCAGCACCCCGGCCGCGTCGATGGCGAACCCGGTCCGGGCGAGCCGGCGTTCCAGCCGGGCCAGCCGGTCGGCGCGGTCGGTGGCGGCCCGCAGCGCGTACCCGGTGGCGCCGAAGGCGGCCAGGTCGGCGGCGCCGTGGGTGAGGTCGACGGCGTCGGTGGCGAGCGCCCCGCGCAGCGGCGCGACCTCGTCGGCGGCCCGCCGGGTCAGCGCGGTGGCCAGTACGGGCAGCGCGACCCCGGCGACCAGCAGGCCCACCGCGAGCACCCCGGCCGCGGGCAGCGAGACCAGCGCGGCCCCGCCGACAGCGAGCAGGCTCACCAGCGCGGCGGCGGCCCCGGGGACGAGCACCCGCAGCAGCAGGTCCTGGACGGCCTCCACGTCGGAGACGAGCCGGCTCAGCGCGTCCCCGGACCGCTGTTCGGCGGGCCCCCGACGGGCGGCGAGGGTGGCGAAGACCCGGGCCCGCACGTCGGTGATCATGCGCAGCACGGCGTCGTGGCCGGCGAGTCGTTCGGTGTAGCGGAACACGCCCCGGCTGATGGCGAGCGCCCGGACGGCGACGATGGCGACGGTGAGCCGGTCCAGCGGCGGCCGGCCGGCGGCGCTCATCAGCAGCCAGGTGGCGGTGGCCATCAGGGCCAGTCCGGCGAACTCCGTCGCCGCGGCGAGCAGCCCCGCGCCGACCAGCCGGCCGAGGTACGGCCGGGCCAGCCGCAGCACGGTCCGCTCCGCGCCGGTACGCACGGTGCCGGCGCCGGCCGGTGGTGGCGGCACCTCCGCCGGGGTCGGGCCGCCGGTGTCGCGGCCCTCCGGGCGGATGGATCCGGTGGTCATCGGGTGGCCTCCCCGGCGGGGATCGGGGTCAGCTCGGTGACCCGGCCGTCCTCGATCCGGAGGATCCGGTCGGCGTCCGCCAGCAGTGCGGGCCGGTGCGCGACCAGCAGCGCGGTACGCCCCGCGACGAGTCGCCGGGTGGCGGCCAGCACCACCGCCTCGCTGGCGCTGTCGAGTCGGGCGGTCGGCTCGTCGAGGAGCACCAGCGGGGCGTCCCGGAGGAAGGCCCGGGCCAGCGCGACCCGCTGCCGCTGCCCGCTGGACAGGCCGTGCCCGCGCTCGCCGAGCGTGGTGGCGAGCCCGTCGGGCAGGTCCGCGACCACGTCCTGGAGCGCGGCGTCGGCGACCGCCCTGGCGAGCGCCGCGTCCGGGGTGTCGGGAGCGCCGAGGCGGATGTTGTCGGCGAGCGAGGCGGCGAAGAGGTGCGCCCGCTGCGGCACCCAGGCGACCTGCCGGCGCCAGGCGTCCCGGTCGACCTCGGCCAGGTCGACGCCGTCGACGGTGACCCGGCCGGAGGTGGGGGTGACGAAGCCGAGCAGCAGGCCGAGCAGGGTGCTCTTGCCGGCGCCGCTCGGCCCGATGACCGCGATCCGCTCGCCGGGCCGGATGGTCAGGTTGACCTCGCGCAGCGCGGTGGTCCGCTCGTACGCCACGGTCACGTCGGTGAAGCGGATCTCGCCGTGGCCGGCCGGCGCCGGGGCCGGCGCGCCGGCCGGCGCGCCGGCGGCCGAAGCGGCGGAGACGGTCAGCGCCTCGTCCAGCGCGGTGAGCCCCTCCATGCTGGCGTGGAACTTGCTGCCGGCGGCCCGCAGCGGCAGGTACGCCTCCGGGGTGAGCAGCAGCACCAGCAGCGCGGTGGAGAGGGTGATCCCGCCGCTGAGCAGCCGGATGCCGACCGGCACCGCGACCAGCGCCACCGACAGGGTGGCGACCAGCTCCAGCACCAGCGCGGAGAGGAAGGCGATCCGCAGGGTCTTCATGGTGGCGACCCGGTGCCCGTCGGCCATTCGGCGCACCACGTCGGTCTGGGCCCGGGCCCGGCCGAAGGCGCGCAGCGTGGGGAGCCCGGCGACCATGTCGAGGAAGTGCCCGCCGAGCAGCGACAGCCGTCGCCACTGGCGTTCGGTGGCGGCCTGTGCCTGCCAGCCGAGCAGCGCGCCGAAGACCGGGATCAGCGGGATGGTCAGCGCGATGATCAGCGCCGAGCCCCAGTCGGCCAGGACCAGCCGGGCCAGCACGGCCAGCGGCACGGTCACGCTGAGCACGAGCTGCGGGAGGTAGCCGGTGAAGTAGGCGTCCAGCGCATCCAGGCCCCGGCCGGTGAGGGTGGCGAGCTGACCGGCGCGCTGCCCGGCGACCCAGCCCGGCCCGTGCCGGCCGACGGCGGCGAGCAGGTCGGCGCGGAGCGTCGCCTTCACGGTGGCCGCTGCCCGCGCCGCGACGGTGCCCTGCGCCCAGGCGACCAGTGCGCGTGCGCCGACGGCGGTGACGAAACCGGCCAGCGCCACCGTGTCGAGCCGGCCGTCGATCGCGGTGGCCAGCAACGCGGCCAGCGCGGTGGCCTGGGCCACGACCAGCAGCGCCGTCAGCCCGCCGAGAACCGCGAGCACGGCGAGGTCGCGCCGGGCCGCGGGGACCCGACGCAGCAGACGCGGGTCGAAGGGACGGCGGTTCACCAGTACACCGGTGCCCTGCCGTCGGTCCGTCCCCGGAAAACCCACCAGCACATCGCCTGAAAGCCTAGTAGGGCCGGCAGGAGCGGCAGCGCCAGCCAGCCCAGCAGCCGCAACGTCGGGCCGCTGGCCGCCGCGTCGGCGACGCCGAGCGAGGCGGCCGGGTCGACGGTGGAGACCAGCACCGAGGGCCACAGGGCCGCCCCGACCAGCGCCACCGGCAGCGCCAGCGCCACGCCGGTGGCGGCGAAGGCCACGCCGGGCCGCCCCCGGCCCAGCGCCGCCCGCGCCACCAGCAGCGCCGCGACCAGCGACAACGGCAGGAGTACGGCGAACAGCGGGCGCGCCGCGGCGGCGCGTACCCGGTCGGAGAGCAGGCCCAGGACGGTGGCCGTGGCGACCGCGGCGAGCGCCACCGGGATCAGCCGGCGGGCCAGCCGGCCGACCGCCGCGGCGTCGGCGGCCGGCAGCCGGAGGGTGAGGAAGCTCGCACCGTGCACGGCGACCAGGGCGAGCGTCGCGAGCGCGGCGGCGGCGGCGAACGGGGTGGCCAGGTGGGTCACCCCGGCGACGTGACCGTCGGCGTGCCGGGGTACGCCCTGGAGCAGCCCGCCGAGCAGCGCGCCCCAGCCCAGCGCGGCGAGCGCGCTCCCGGCGACCACCACCCGGTCCCAGCGGGCGCGGGTCGCCGCGGCCGTCGGTCGGCTGCGCAGCTGCACCCCGGCGGTCACCAGGATCACCCCGACCAGCGCCCCGACCACGGCCGGGTAGAAGCCGGAGAGCAGCTCGCCCTCCAGCGTGGGGAAGGCGCCGAAGAGGATGCCGACGGCGGCGACCAGCCACACCTCGTTGCCGAGGAAGAACGGGCCGAGCGCGGTGAGTGCCGCGCGTCGGCGGGCGGGGTCGGTGCCCCGGGCCAGCAGCAGACCGACGCCGTAGTCGTAGCCGCCGAGGACCAGGTACGTGGCGAAGAAGAGCCCGAGCAGGGCGTACCAGGCGAGTTCCACGGTCGTCTCCTCAGGCGAAGGCGGGTTCGGGGCGGGCGTCGTCGTCGCGGCCGCCGGGCGGGCGGCCGAGCGCGGGGTCGGCGGCGCCCCGGGCGGCGTGCCGGGCGAGCAGCGTCCAGTTGGTGACGGCGAGGGCGCCGAGCAACAGGCTGAAGCCGATCAGGGAGGCGAGCATCATCCCGGCGTCCACCCCGGAGACGGCCTGCCCGGTGGGGAGCAGCCCGTACGCCACCCAGGGCTGGCGGCCGACCTCGCGGGCGATCCAGCCCAGGATCACCGCGACGAAGGGCAGCGGCAGGGCGAACAGGATCAGCCAGAGCGGGAAGCGTAGCCGGATGACCCAGTCCCGCCAGAGCAGCGGGAGCAGCAGCCAGACGCAACCCAGGGTGAAGCCGATCAGGATCATGAAGCCGAGGCCCACGTTGGAGAGCACCGGCGGGCTGTAGTCGCCGGGGCCGAACCGCGCGGTCCACTCGGCGACCAGGGCGTCCGCCTCCGGTCCGCCGCCGAACTTGGTGGGCTGCACCTGCGCGACCGGGCCGAACTGGGCGAAGCCGAAGCCCTGCACCAGGGTCACCGCGACGGCGGCGGTGACCAGCCCGATCCGCAGCGAGGTGCGGAACAGCGCGAAGTCCGGCGTCCGGCGGATCAGGTGCCAGGCGCTGACGGCGGCCATCAGCACCCCGCCGGTGAGCAGCGCGGCGGCGACCACGTGCCCGAACGCCATGCCGAGGGACGGGTTGGTCAGCAGTGCGGTGAAGTCGGTGAGGTGGGCGACGCCGTCGCGCAGTTCGTAGCCGACCGGGTTCTGCAACCACGAGTTGGCCACCATGATCCAGAAGGCGGAGGCGTACGCGGTCAGCGCGACGCCCCAGAGCAACGCGAGGTGCACCCCGCGGCGCAGCCGGTGCCAACCGAAGATCCACATGCCGAGGAACGTGGACTCCAGGAAGAACGCCACCAGCGTCTCGATCGCCAGTGGCGCCCCGAAGACGTTGCCGACGTAGCGCGACAGGCCGCTCCAGTTCAGCCCGAACTGGAACTCCATCACGATGCCGGTGGCGATGCCGAGCACGTAGTTGATCACGTAGAGCTGGCCCCAGAAGCGGGTCAGGCGCTCCCAGGCCGGGTTGCCGGTGAGGAGCCAGGCCGTCTGCAAGCCCACCAGCAGCGTGACCAGGCCGAGGGTGACCACCACGAAGAGGAAGTGGATCGAGGTGGTGGTGGCGAACTGCAGGCGCGCGAGGAGCAGGGTGTCCATGACCGCTCTCCAGGGGTTGGCTCGCTTGTCGTAGCGATCCTACACGTAGTTTCTCTACGCATATCTACTACGCACTGTCGTAGCGTCTGCTACGACAGTGCGTAGTAGATGTGCTGCCGAGCTGGCCCCGAAGATGTGGCTCGATCGCCATCACGGTCGGTGGGCGCGCGAAGATCCGGCTCTGCCGGCGGTTGAACGTCCGGCTCGGCCGGGGGAGGGCAGCCCGGGTCAGCTGAGGAAGAGGGAGACCGGCAGCGCGACCAGGGTGGTCGCCACCGCCAGCGCGGCGGCCCCGATCAGGCGGGGCGGGCGGTCGGCCACCATCAGCCGCTGCACCCGGGCGTCCAGGTCGCGGTCGCCCATGCCCAGCGCCCCGGCCGGGGTGATCCGGTCGCCGCAGGCCGCGAAGCGGCGCAGCGCGCCCGCCAGCGGGGCCTCGGCGTGCAGTTCGCGGGCCTTGTCGTCGGCCCGCATCTCGACCAGCAGGGCGACCCGCTCGTGCGCGTCGCGTACCCAGCGGAACCAGGGCAGCGCGCGGCAGAGCGCGGTGAACGGCAGCAGCACCAGGTCGTGCCGCTCCTGCGCGTGCGCCCGCTCGTGGGTGAGCACCGCCGCCAGCTCGGCCCGGTCGAGCAGGCTCAACGTGCCGGCGCTGACCACCACGCGGGGCTTCACCCCGGGCAGGCAGTACGCCGCCGCGCTCGGGTGGTCCAGCACCAGCGCGCCGGGCACGGTGGGATCCCGGCGGGCGACCAGGGTGAGCAGGTCCCGGTGGCGGCGCTGCGCGCGGACGCTGGCGTGGATGCTGCGGACGGTCGTGGTGAGCAGGACGGCGCCGATGCCGAAACCGACGCCGACCAGCCCGAGGTGCACGGCGCCCAGCCCGGCCGGGAGCGTGCCGTGGCTCAGGTCGGCGCCCAGGGCGAGCAGGGCGCTGCCGGTCGGCCGGTCGTACGGGGCCAGGCCGAGCGCCATCGGCAGGCCCATCGCGGAGAGGCCGAGCGCCAGCCCGACCGCCTGCCAGCAGACGATCGCCACCCGGGGGGCGCGCCACGTCCAGGTGGACCCGGCGAGGACCTGCGCGGTCAGGTAGCAGGCCAGCATCGACACGGCGAAGTGCACGGCGAAGGCCACGGCTGCCGCCCCTACCTGTCCGTGGCCTCGTCGGCCAGCCTGGCCCGGCCGGCCCGCGGGTCCTCGACCCGGTCGGTCAGCCCGGCCTCGGCGCCCAGCGCCGCGCGGAGCACGTCCGCCTCCGTCCCGGTGACCGAGCGCGCGAAGCGGACCAGCGCCGCGTCCCGGCTGCCGCCGAGGTCCAGCGCGTCGAGCATGAGCTGGGCGATGTACGCCTCGCGGCTGGCCGCGGCCCGGTACCGCCAGGCCCGCCCCTCCCGCTCGCGCTGCACCATGCCCTTGCCGGCCAGCCGGTCCAGGACGGTCATCACCGTGGTGTACGCCAGCTCACGGCCGTCGAGAGCGTCGGCGACCTCGCGCACGGTCACTCCGTCCGACGTGGCGGGGACCGAGTCCCACAGCACGTCCATCACCGCACGTTCGAGATCACCCAGCCGAGTCACCCCGCAATCCTACCCCCCGTAGTAGAACCTTCCCAGGGCAGGAGTCGCGAGCTGACCATTCCCCGCGGGCCCGGCAGGCCGAGGTTTTCGGGGGAGCCCCACCCGCGCAGGGATCAAGCCTGACCGCCCGGAGCGGGTGGGGCTCCCCCGAAAACCCCACCCGGACCCGCGATCACACCCCCTTGGGGTGCCAGACCGTCTTCGTCTCCAGCAGCGTGGTCATCCGGGTGATGCCCGGGTCGGCGGTCCAGTCGTGGTCCGCCGGGGCGGGACGCAGCACCCGCTTGAGGTTCTGCGCCGCCTTGACCTCCAGCTCCGTCGCCAGCTCGGCGTCGGTCACGCCGCTCAGGTCGAGGGCGTTGACGTCCATGTGCCCGGCCAGCGTCGGCACCGTCTCGGTGATCTTTCCGGTGAGCAGGTTGACCACCCCGCCGGGCAGGTCGGACGTGGCCAGCACCTCGGCCAGGGTCACCGCCGCGAGGGGCTGCGTCGGCGAGGTTGCCACCACCACCGTGTTGCCGGTGACGATCGCCGGGGCGATCACGCTGACCAGGCCGAGCAGCGCCGGCGACTCGGGGGCCACCACGGCCACCACGCCGGTCGGCTCGGGCGCGGACAGGTTGAAGTACGGGCCGGCGACCGGGTTGGCCCCGCCGTACACCTGGGGGAGCTTGTCGGACCAGCCGGCGTACCAGACCCAGCGGTCGACCGCCGCGTCCACCTCGTCGCCCGGCACGCCCAGCGCGACGAACTGCTCGCGCCGGCCCTCCAGCATCTCGGCGACCCGGTAGAGGATCTGACCCCGGTTGTACGCGGTCGCCCCGGCCCAGCCCTTCACGGCGGCGCGGGCGGCGAGCACCGCGTCCCGGGCGTCCTTCCGAGACGCCAATGACACGTTCGCGTCCTGCACGAGATACGACCGCCCCGACTCGCTGCGTGGGAACTTCCCGCCGATGAAGAGCTTGTACGTCTTGCGTACCGCGACCCGCTCAGACATTGAGGTAGCCCTCCAGCCCGTGCCGGCCGCCCTCGCGACCGTAGCCCGACTCCTTGTAGCCGCCGAACGGCGAGGTGGGGTCGAACTTGTTGAACGTGTTGGCCCAGACCACGCCGGCGCGGAGCCGGTCGGCCGTCCAGAGGATCCGGGAACCCTTGTCGGTCCAGATCCCGGCCGACAGCCCGTACGGCGTGTTGTTGGCCTTCTCGACGGCCTCGGCCGGGGTGCGGAAGGTCAGCACGGACAGCACCGGCCCGAAGATCTCCTCGCGGGCGATCCGGTGCGCCTGGGTGACCCCGGTGAAGATGGTCGGCGCGAACCAGAAGCCCCGCTCGGGCAGCTCGCACGGCGGCGACCAGCGCTCGGCGCCCTCGGCCGACCCGGCGTCGGAGAGCTCGCGGATCCGCTCCAGCTGGGCGGCGGAGTTGATCGCGCCGATGTCGGTGTTCTTGTCCAGCGGGTCGCCGACGCGCAGCTGCGCCATCCGGCGCTTGAGCGACTCCAGCACCCGGTCGGCGACGTTCTCCTGGATCAGCAGCCGGGAGCCGGCGCAGCAGACGTGCCCCTGGTTGAAGAAGATGCCGTTGACGATCCCCTCGACCGCCTGGTCGACCGGGGCGTCGTCGAAGACGATGTTGGCGGCCTTGCCGCCCAGCTCCAGGGTGAGCTTCTTGCGGGTGCCGGCGACCGAGCGGGCGATCGCCCGGCCGACCTCGGTCGAGCCGGTGAAGGCCACCTTGTCCACGCCGGCGTGCTCGACCAGCGCCCGGCCGGTCTCGCCGGCGCCGGTGACGATGTTGACCACGCCGGCCGGCAGCTCGGCCTGCTGGCAGATCTCGGCGAAGAGCAGCGCGGTCAGCGGGGTGGTCTCGGCCGGCTTGAGCACCACCGTGTTGCCGGCGGCCAGCGCCGGCGCGATCTTCCAGGCCAGCATCAGCAGCGGGAAGTTCCACGGGATGACCTGCGCGGCGACGCCGACCGGCTTCGGGTCCGGCCCGAAGCCGGCGTACGGGAGCTTGTCGGCCCAGCCGGCGTAGTAGAAGAAGTGCGCGGCGACCAGGGGCAGGTCGACGTCGCGGGACTCCTTGATCGGCTTGCCGTTGTCCAGCGACTCCAGCACGGCCAGCTCGCGGGAGCGCTCCTGGATGATCCGGGCGATCCGGTACAGGTACTTGGCCCGGTCCCGGCCCGGCATCGGGCCCCAGACCTTCTCGTACGCGGCCCGGGCGGCGCGGACCGCACGGTCGACGTCCTGCGCGCCGGCCTCGGCGACCTCGGCCAGGACCTCCTCCGAGGCCGGGTTGATCGACTTGAAGGTGCCGCCGTCGGTCGGGTCGACGAACTCGCCGTCGACGAAGAGCCCGTAGGAGGCTTTCAGGTCCACCACCGAGCGGGACTCGGGGGCGGGAGCGTATTCGAACATCACTCTCAGTCCAGGGTGAAGTAGTCGGGACCGGAGTAGACGCCGGTCGTCAGCTTGGTGCGCTGCATGAGCAGGTCGTTCAGCAGGCTGGAGGCGCCGAAGCGGAACCAGTCCGGGTCCAGCCAGTCCGCGCCGACGGTCTCGTTGACCATGACCAGGTACTTGATGGCGTCCTTGGTGGTCTTGATGCCGCCCGCCGGCTTCACGCCGACCTGCCGCCCGGTGGCGGCGCGGAAGTCGCGGACCGCCTCCAGCATCACCAGCGTCACCGGAAGGGTGGCCGCGATCGGGACCTTGCCGGTGGAGGTCTTGATGAAGTCGCCGCCGCCCAGCATGGCCAGCCAGGAGGCCCGCCGCACGTTGTCGTAGGTGGCCAGCTCGCCGGTCTCCAGGATGACCTTGAGGTGGGCGTCCCCGCAGGCTTCCTTGGTGGCCACGATCTCGTCGTAGACCTCCTTGTAGCGCCCGGCCAGGAACGCGCCCCGGTTGATCACCATGTCGATCTCGTCGGCGCCGGCCGCGACGGCCGCCCGGGTGTCGGCCAGTTTGATCTCCAGCGGCGCCTGACCCGAGGGGAAGGCCGTCGCCACGCTGGCCAGGTGCACGGCGCTGCCGCGGAGCACCTCGGCCACGTACGGGACCATCGCCGGGTAGACGCAGACCGCGCCGACGTGCGGGCAGGTCGGGTCGGCCGGGTCGGGGCGCAGTGCCTTGGCCGCGAGCGCCCGCACCTTGCCGGGGGTGTCCGCGCCTTCCAGGGTGGTCAGGTCGACCATCCGGATGGCCAGGTCGATCGCCTGGGCCTTGGCGGTGGTCTTGATGGAGCGGGTGCCGAGCTGTGCCGCCCGCTGCTCCGCGCCGACCTGGTCCACGCCGGGCAGGCCGTGCAGGAAGGTCCGCAGAGCGGTCTCGGATCGTCCCAGCTCGGAGAGGTCCGACCGGGCCGACGTCGCTGTCGCCGTCATGCCCCGAATACTACGCATCCTGGCTGGCAGTGATCATGGTCACGCCGGCTCTGCCGGCGCCTCCGCACGTGAGCCGGGTCGCTGGTCACCCCGCACCCGCACTGCGGGCGCGGGCGGACCGGTAGGTTGAGCGATCGTGGACGTACACGTCATTGACCACCCGCTCGCCCAGTCCCGGCTGACCGCCATGCGGGACGCCCGCACCGACTCGTCGTCGTTCCGGGCCGCGCTGCACGAACTCACCACCATGCTGGTGTACGAGGCCGCGCGCACCTTCCCGGTCGAGAAGTACCCGGTGCAGACCCCGGTCACCGGCACCGTCGGCACCCGGCTGGCCAACCCGCCGCTGCTGGTGCCGGTGCTGCGGGCCGGCCTGGGCATGGCGGACGCCGCGCTCGGCCTGCTGCCCGAGTCCTCGATGGGCTTCGTCGGCCTGGCCCGGGACGAGGAGACGTACGAGCCGCGCGCGTACATGGAGTCGCTGCCCCGGGATCTGGCCGGCCAGCCGGTGCTGGTGCTCGACCCGATGCTGGCCACCGGTGGTTCGCTGGAGCACTCCTGCCGGCTGCTGGCCGACCGGGGCTGCACCGACATCACCGTGCTCTGCGTGCTCGCCGCGCCGGTCGGCATCGCCCGGCTGGAGCAGTCCGGCCTGCCGTTGCGCCTGGTGACCGCGTCGATCGACGAGGGGCTCAACGACAACATGTTCATCGTGCCGGGCCTCGGCGACGCCGGCGACCGGCAGTTCGGCGGCATGCCCCGGTTCTGAGTGGTCACGGTCCCGGGACGGATCTCGGCGGGTCGGCGCGCGGGTGAGCGCGCAACCGCTACCGTCTCGGGCCATGACTGGTGTTGCGCTCGCCGAAGAGCTGCTGCTGCTGGCGTACGACGACGAGACCGGCCGGGCGACCATGCCCCGGATCAGCCTCGACCTGGGAATGGCCGCCGCCGTCCTGGTCGAGCTGGCCCTGGCCGGGCGGATCGCGTACGCCGACGGGTCCCTGACGGTGACCGACCCGACGCCGGTCGGCGAGCCGATCATCGACGGGGTGCTCGGCCGGATGGCGGCCGACACCCCGCACAGCCCGTCCTCCTGGGTGCAGCGGCTGCGGCACGGCCTGCGCGACCGGATCCTCGGTGACCTGGTCGCCCGGGGCGTGGTCCGGGACGTCGAGGAGACCGAGCTGGGCTTCATCGTGGTGCACCGCTACCCGGTGGCGGACGCCTCGGCGGAGGACGACGCCCGGCGGCGGCTGGCCGAGGCGCTGGCCGGCGATCAGGTGTGCGACGAGCGGACTGCCGCGCTGGCCACCCTGGTCGCGGTGCTGCGGATGGAGCCGGCGCTCGGCCTGGCCGGCGACGCCGCCACCGACGCCCGCCGCCGCCTGGAGGAGATCGCCGGCGGCGCGGGCTTCTCCGGCAACGTCAGCCTCGACGACTCGGTCGTCCGCCCCTCCGTCGGCCTGGTCGTCGCCGCCCTAGCCCAGGCCGTAGACCAGGCCCTCGGCAAACGCCCCTGACCCCCGCCCCGCCCGCCTCGTTGATCAAGAGGTTTGCGTCACCCGCAAGCGCTTTCCGGACGCAAACCTCTTGATCAACTCGGTCAGCGGGCGGTTAGAGGTTGAGGGCCGTTGCGATCTCGGTGCGGAGGGTGGTGACGGCGGACTGGGCGCGGGTGCGGGCCGCGGGGACGTCGCCGTCGACGACGGCCTCGACCACCTCGAGGTACGCCTTGAGCTTGGGCTCGGTGCCCGAGGGGCGGATCACGACTCGGGCGGCGTCGGTCCGCAGGATCACCACGTCGGAGGCGGGGAGCAGGTCCTCCGCCTCGCTGACCGGCTGCCCGAGCAGGGTGGTCGGGGTGGCCGCCCGGATCCGGGCCATCGCGGTGGCGATCTCGCGCAGGTCGTCGACCCGTACCGAGAGCTGGTCGGTGTGGTGCACGCCGAACTCGGCGGCCAGCTCGTCCAGCCGGTCGGTCAGCGTCCGGCCCTGTGCCTTGAGGCCGGCGGCCAGCTCGGCGACGGTCAGCGCGGCGGTGATGCCGTCCTTGTCACGGACGTGCTCCGGGGCGACGCAGTAGCCCAGCGCCTCCTCGTACCCGAAGACCAGCGGGTGCGCCCCGGCACCGGCCCGGACGATCCACTTGAAGCCGGTCAGCGTCTCGTCGTACGGCAGGCCCCGCGCCGCGCACATCGCCCGAAGCAGCGACGACGAGACGATCGTGGTGGCGTACAGGCCGGTGACGCCGCGCCGCATCAGGTGGTCGGCGAGCAGGGCGCCCACCTCGTCGCCGCGCAGCATCCGCCAGCCCGTCCCACCGTCACGGACGACCACCGCGCACCGGTCCGCGTCCGGGTCGTTGGCGATCGCGATGTCGGCGCCGGTCGAGTCGGCGAGCGCGACCAGCCGGTCCACCGCGCCCGGCTCCTCCGGGTTGGGGAAGTGCACGGTCGGGAAGGCCGGATCCGGCTCGGCCTGCTCCGGCACCACTCCGGGCACCGGGAAGCCGGCGCGGGCGAAGGCGGCGGTCAGCACCGCCGCGCCGACCCCGTGCAGCGGCGTGTACGCCACGGCCAGGTCGCGCGGGCCGTCCGGCGAGACGACCTCGGCGGCCCGCTGGACGTAGGACGCCACCAGGTCGTCGCCGAGCACCTGACCGTGCGGGCCGAGCGGCACGTCCGCCAGCGGGCCGACCGCCCGGATGGCCGACTCGATCCCCGCGTCGGCCGGCGGCACGATCTGCGCTCCCGCGCCGAGCGCCCCACCGAGCTGGGCGCCCAGGTAGACCTTGTAGCCGTTGTCCTGCGGCGGGTTGTGGCTGGCGGTGACCATCACCCCGGCGACCGCGTCGAGGTGCCGGACCGCGTACGCCAGCACCGGGGTGGGCAGCGGCCGGGGCAGCAGCAGCGCCGGCCGGCCCGCGCCGGTGGCCACCTGGGCGGTGCGCTCGGCGAACTCCCGCGAACCGTGCCGGGCGTCGTACCCGATCACCAGCGGACCCTCGCCGCCCTGGGCGGCGAGCCAGCCGACCAGCCCGGCCGCGGCCTGGGTGACCACGGCGAGGTTCATGCCGTTGGGGCCGGCGCGCAGCGGGCCGCGCAGCCCGGCGGTGCCGAAGGTCAGCGGCCCGGCGAACCGGTCGGCCAGCTCCGGCGCGCTCGCCGGCAGCCGGTCGAGCACCGCGCGGAGCTCGTCCCGGCTGGCCGGGTCGGGATCGTCGTCGAGCCAACGCCGGGCCCGGTCGCGAATGTCGTCGAGGTCAGTGGTTTCCGCCGCCATTGCCTATGGATAGCACGGCGGCGGATCACCACGCCCCGGTGGCCTCGACTCAGCTGGCCGCCGTGAGCTGGAACGACTTCACCATCTCGTCGAAGATCGGCTTGCTCTCGGCGAACGTGGCATCGGTGGTCGAGAGGTAGAACGAGAAGATCTTCCCCTCGTGGACCACGCCCCGCCACACGCCGTGCCGCTTGTCGCCGCCCTCGCCGCAGGTGTACTCCAGCTCCGCCGCCGGCTCGCCGGCCAGCTCCTGCTCGGTCATCCCGATCTGGCTGTAGGGCTTGGGGCAGGACTTGAACCGGTTCTTCAACCCGTCCTCGGCCACCTCGGCCCAGCGCATCGAGCTGCTGCCGCCCTTCTCGACCAGGATGCGGACCTTGCGGCCGTCGTCCTGCGGGTCCACGTAGTCGACGTAGGAGCCGCCGGTCGCCTTCTTCCAGCCCTTGGGCACCATCACCCGCACGCCCCTGGCGTTGTGCTCCTGCATCTCGGGCAGCTCGCCGCCGGCCGCGGGCGCGCTGGGCTGGACCTGCGCCGGCGTACCGGGCTCCTCGTCGCCGCCGCCGAACATCGCGATCATGCCGATCAGCAGCACCACCGCCAGGCCGCCGGCCGCCGCGAGCTGGAGCTTGCGGGGCCAGCCCTGCACCGTGGCGACCAGCTTGCCGCCGGTGCCCCGGACCTTGTCGAGCGCGCCACCGCCGGTGGCCCCGGCCGGCGCGGTCGTCGGTGAGGTCCACGACTGGCCGGTGCCCGGCACCGACCACTGGCCCCCGCCGTAGACCGGCTGCGTCGCGTCGGGGTGGCCGCCGATCCGCTGGGTGGCGTCGGAGCGCCCACCGCCGATGCGCTGGGTCGCGTCCGGGTGGCCGCCGATGCGCTGGGTGGTGTCCGGATGCCCGGTGCTGAACCGCTGGGTGGCCTCCGGCGCCCCGCCGTACGTGGTGCCCGGCGGGCGGCCCGCCGACGGCATCGCGCCGGTCGGGGTGTGCAGCGGGCCGGCCAGCGCGTCAGCGCTGGTGTCGTCGAGCCCGGCGGCGGACGCGGCCGGGCTCGGCCGCTCGCCCCGGCGCAGCGCGGCCAGCCGGTCGGTCAGCGACTCGTCGGGAGCCAGCATGGCCCGGCCGCCGATCTGCCCGCTGGGCTTCGGCTCCGGCTCGGCCGCCGGGGGTGGCGTCGACGGGCGCTGCACCGGGACCACCGCGTACGGGTCGGTGACCGAGTTGACCGCGGTGGCGGTGCTGGTCAGCGGCCCGGCGAGCAGCTCGCGGAGCATCGCCCGGGCGGTGTGCACGTCGAGGCGGCGGCCCGGGTCCTTCTCCAGCAGGCCCATCAGGACCCGGGTCAGCGGCCCGCTGCGCTGCGGCGTGGCCGGCGGGTCCTCGACCACGGAGTGCATGGTCTCGATCGGGTCGCCCTTGTCGAACGGCGGCCGGCCCTCCACGGCGGTGTAGAGCGTCACGCCGAGGGAGAACAGGTCGCTCGGCGGGCCGAACTCCTGGCCCATGGCCCGCTCGGGGGAGATGAAGTGCGGCGAGCCGAGCACCATCCCGGGGGTGGTGAGCTGGACGTCGGTGGGCATCCGGGCCACCCCGAAGTCGGTCAGCACGCAGCGGCCGTCGGTGCAGATCAGCACGTTGGCCGGCTTCACGTCGCGGTGCAGCACACCGTTGGCGTGCGCCACCTCCAGCGCGCCGAGCAGCGCGATGCCGATCTTGGCGACGGCGCGGGGCGCGACCGGCCCGTCCTCGATCACCATGTCGGCGAGGCTGCGCGCGTCCAGCAGCTCCATCACGATCCACGGCCGGCCACCCTCGGTGACCACGTCGTACACCTGGACCACGGCCGGGTGCTGGATGGCCGCGGCGGCGCGGGCCTCGCGCAGGGTGCGCTCGTACATCGAGTCACGGTCGCTGGGGGCCAGCCCCGGGGGCAGGACGACCTCCTTGACCGCCACGTCGCGCCGCAGCAGCGTGTCGGTGGCACGCCAGACCGTGCCCATGCCGCCGTTGCCCACCGCGGACCGCAGCGAGTAGCGGCCACCGATGATCGTGCCGGGTGCCGCGCGTCCGTTGGGAGGACTGACCGGTCCGCCGCTCCACGTCGGGATCTGAGTCACAGAAAAGCCACCGGGGGATATCGAGGGGGCTGGGACACAACCCCCCTATCTTGCTGGTTCCGACGCCCGATGCGAAACCCGACGCGGCGCTCCTTTGCCTACCGGACCGTATGTGCCCGCGCGCTCACCTGCCGTCGACCGGGGTGTGCGCTATCCCTCACCCATCGACACGCTCGCGCGTCCTACCATCCGGTGATGAGCGAACGGCGGTCCAGCGAGTCCGGTTTCCCGATCAAGGGCGTCTACACGGCGGCCGACCTCCCCGAGGAGCTGGAGACCCGGCTGGGCGGCCCGGGGGAGTATCCGTACACCCGTGGGGTCTACCCCACCATGTACACGTCCCGCCCGTGGACCATGCGGCAGTACGCCGGCTTCGGCACCGCCACCGAGTCCAACGCCCGCTACCACCAGCTGCTGCGGGCCGGCACGATGGGGCTGTCGGTCGCCTTCGACCTGCCGACCCAGATGGGCTACGACTCCGACGACCCGATCGCGCACGGCGAGGTGGGCAAGGTCGGGGTGGCCATCGACTCGATCGAGGACATGCGGATGCTCTTCGACGGCATCCCGCTGGACAAGGTCTCCACCTCGATGACCATCAACGCGCCGGGCTCGGTGCTGCTGCTGCTCTACCAGCTTGTCGCCGAGGAGGCCGGGGTCGCCGGCTCCGCGCTCAACGGCACCATCCAGAACGACATCCTCAAGGAGTACATCGCCCGGGGGACGTACATCTTCCCGCCGAAGCCCTCGCTGCGGCTGGTGGCCGACACGTTCGGCTACTGCCGCAAGGAGGTGCCGAAGTGGAACACCATCTCCATCTCCGGCTACCACATGGCCGAGGCCGGCGCGACGCCCGCGCAGGAGATCGCATTCACCCTGGCCAACGGCGTCGAGTACGTCCGCGCCGCGCTGGCGGCCGGGCTGGCCGTGGACGACTTCGCGCCCCGGCTGTCGTTCTTCTTCGTCGCCCGCACGACGCTGCTGGAGGAGGTGGCGAAGTTCCGCGCCGCCCGGCGGATCTGGGCCCGGCTGATGCGCGACGACTTCGGCGCCAAGGACCCGAAGTCGATGATGCTGCGCTTCCACACCCAGACCGCCGGCGTGCAGCTCACCGCCCAGCAGCCGGAGGTCAACCTGGTCCGGGTCGCGGTGCAGGGGCTGGGCGCGGTGCTCGGCGGCACCCAGTCGCTGCACACCAACAGCTTCGACGAGGCGATCGCGCTGCCCACCGAGAAGGCGGCCCGGCTGGCGCTGCGGACCCAGCAGGTGCTGGCGTACGAGACGGACCTGACCGCCACCGTGGACCCGTTCGCCGGGTCGTACGTGGTGGAGGCGATGACCGCCGAGATCGAGGCGGCGGCGGTGGAGCTGATGGACCGGGTGGCCGACCACGGCTCGGCGGTGGACGCCATCGAGGCGGGTTTCCAGAAGCGCGAGATCGAGCAGTCCGCGTACCGGATCGCCCAGGAGATCGACTCGGGCGAGCGGGTGGTCGTCGGCCTCAACCGGTTCACCGTCGACGAGGAGGAGCCGTACGAGCCGCTGCGGGTGGACCCGGCGATCGAGGCGGCCCAGGCGTCTCGGCTGGCGAAGCTGCGCGCCGAGCGGGACAACGGCGCGGTGGAGCGGGCCCTGGCGGAGCTGCGCGCCGCGGCCGAGGGCACCGAGAACGTGCTCTACCCGATGAAGGACGCGCTGCGGGCCCGGGCCACGGTCGGCGAGGTCTGCGGGACGCTGCGCCAGGTCTGGGGGAGATACCAGCCCAGCGACCGCTTCTGACCAGCGCGTGAACGGCGGCCTCCGCCGGTGCCCCCGGGTGCCGGCGGGGGCCGCCGTCGTCTGCGGTCGGGGTCGACAGGGGTCGTCAGGGGTGCCTCGCCGGAGCTACCGTCGGTGCAGGTACCCGGTGCGGCACGGAGCTCCTCGAGGGCTCCCGTGGGCGCCCGGGCAGCGTGGCCTTCCGGGCGGGGCGTGTGCCGCGTGGGTTCCTGGGTAACCCGGACGGGTGAACGGGACGGACAGCGTGTCCGGCCGCGCGCGGGACGACCGTGTCACCGTCGGGAGTCGCCTGGTCGCCGGCTGTCGTCGGTTAATTGTCCGAGCGGCAGTTAATTGCGGCGACTAATGCGACAATTCGGAACGACGGCCCCGGATCGACGCCGATTTCGCGACCGCCCAATCGGTTACGCGTTGTAGGAGGTGTGGGGCAGATGACGGCGTTCGAACGCGATCTACCTGCTGTCCCGCAGATATTCGAGCCCTCTCACCAGGGCTTACGTGACGCTGTGCGGTCCGATCACTACCGTAACGAGGTTGCCCAGCGTCACCGTCGGAGGTCTAGGCTGTCTGCTGTCCTCCCCGACGATCCGTCCATTCCTAGTGATCGAGAATTCGACGTGACGAGTGCGTTGACACTGCCGAACGGCAGCCAGCTGGCGTCGTCCTGGCCGGAGGCGCCATCCGGGTCCCAGCCCCTGCCCTACGAGCTCGACCATCTGCTCGCCCTGCGGGTACCCGGCCTCATCGCCACCCGTCGCCACATCCACTCCCACCCGGAGCTCTCCGGCGAGGAGTTCGAGACGGCGGCGCTGATCGCGCGGGAGCTCTCCCTGGCCGGCCTGCACCCGCGGCTGCTGCCCAAGGGCAACGGGGTCATCTGCGACATCGACGGCCGCCCGGACGGGCCGGTCATCGCGCTGCGCGCCGACATCGACGCGCTGCCGCTGACCGACGTCAAGGACGTGTCGTACAGGTCCACGGTGGAGGGCGTCTGCCACGCCTGCGGACACGACGTGCACACCACGGTGATGCTCGGCGTCGGCATGCTGCTGGCCCAGCTCGCCGACGCCGGCCAGCTCGACGGCCGGGTGCGGCTGATCTTCCAGCCGGCCGAGGAGATCCTGCCCTGCGGTTCGCTGGAGGTCATCGAGGCCGGCGGCCTGGAGGACGTGGTCCAGATCTTCGCCGTGCACTGTGACCCCAACCTGCCGGTGGGCAAGGTCGGCCTGCGGGTCGGCCCGATCACCGCCGCCGCCGACAACGTCACCGTCCGGCTCACCGGCCCGGGCGGGCACACCGCCCGGCCGCACCTGACGGTCGACCTGGTCGACGCGCTCGGCCGGCTGGTCACCGAGGTGCCGGCGCTGGTCAGTCGGCGGGTGCCGGCCAACAGCGGGCTGCTGCTGGTGTTCGGCCACGCCTCGGCCGGCACCCGGTACAACGTCATCCCGTCCGAGGCGTGCGCCTCGGGCACCCTGCGGGTGATGGACCGCGACACCTGGGAGCTGGCTCCCAAGATCGTCGCTCAGGTGGTCCGGGACGTCATCGCGCCCACCGGCGCCACGGTCGACCTGGAATACCTGCGCGGCCGTCCGCCGGTGAGCAACGACGCCCGCGCCATCGGGGTCCTCACCGCCGCCACCGCCGCGGCGCTCGGCCCCGAGGGGATCGCCGAGACGCCGCAGAGCATGGGCGGCGAGGACTTCTCCTGGTACCTGGAGTACGTCCCCGGCGCGCTGGCCCGCCTCGGCGTCGGCCGGTCCGGGCCCAACGTGGACCTGCACCGGGCGTCGTTCGACGTCGACGAGCGGGCCATCCCCGCCGGGGTGCGCCTCATGGTCCAGACCGCGCTGCGGGCACTGGCGGCGGTGCGGTAGGCATCGGCGGACGCGGTGCGCCGACCGGCGTGGTGGGCGGTGCCGGTGGCGCGGGCCGCCCCCGACGCCGCCGGCGCAGCACCGCCAGGAACACCACCAGGGGTACGCCGAACGCCAGCAGCCAGGGCAGCACCGCCCCGAGCACGGTCAGCAGGATGGTCATCGAAGCCACGAAGACCTTCCAGCCGCCGCGCAGCCCGACCATGAAGCCCGTCTCGGTCTCCTCCTCGGCCGTCGAGGCGTCCATCCCGACGAACGTCACCGTGATCGTGGAGAGCGCGGTCAGGTCGGCCAGCCGACGCTTCTTCGCCTCCAGCGAGGCGAGGTCGGCCTCCCGCCGGGACACCTCGTCCTCCAGCGACACCAGCTCCGGGATCGAGGTGGCCCGGGACAGCAGCTTGCGGGCACTGTCCACCCGGGCCCGCTGGGTCGCGATCCGGGCGTCCAGGTCGACCGTCTCCTCGGTGACGTCCTGCGTCTTCACCTCCCGACGCTGCTGCCTGCCGTACGTCGCCAGCTCGTCGATGAGGGCGGTGAACTTCGCCGCCGGCACCCGCAGCTCCAGCTCCGCCTCGGCGTCGGCGGCCACACTGCGCCGGTTGTCGCCGCCGACGAACCCGCCGGCCGCGACCACCGCGGCGACCGCCCGACGGGCGGCGCCCTCGACGTCGTCCACCTGCACCCGCATCGTTCCGGTGTAGATGATCGATCGCTGGTCCACCCGCAGGTCCGGCGCGCCCGCGCCGGCCTTGCCCGGCTCGGCCGCCCCACCCGCCGGCGCGCCGCCGGCCGGGGCCTCGGCCGCCGAGTCGCCCGTCGAGGTCGAGCGGTCCGCCGCTCCGCAACCGGCCAGCAGCAACGCCGCCAGCCCCAGCGCCGCCAGGGCCCTGCCCCGGCGTCGTGTCGTCTGTCTGTCCATCCCCGCTCCGTCCTCTGACTACCCCGGTCCCGGGGCGATAGCTCGGACGCGACGCGACACCGCGCCGGTTCCGGCAGACTGCGCTGAGGACGTCACGATTCGATAATCGAGGAGTCACATATGCAGCTCACCAAGTACTCCCACTCCTGCCTACGGCTGCAGCACGACGGCGGGGTGCTCGTCGTCGACCCCGGCGTGGTCAGCGAGCCGGCGGCGTTGGACGGGGTGGACGCGGTGCTGATCACCCACGAGCACCCGGACCACGTGAACGTGGAGGCGCTGACCCGGGCGCTGGACCGCCGCCCGTTCACCGTCCACGGCCCGGCCTCGCTCGCCGGCGTCCTGGGTGACGCCGCTGAGGTGCTGACCGTGGTCACCCCCGGGGAGTCCTTCACCGCCGCCGGCGTGCCGGTCCGCGCCCACGGTGGCCGGCACGCCGTCATCCACCCCGACATCCCGGTCGTGGAGAACATCGGATACCTGTTCAACGACGTCGTCTACCACCCGGGAGACGCGCTGTTCGTGCCGGACGACGTCCAGGTCGACACCCTCTTCGCGCCGATCCACGCGCCCTGGTCGAAGTTCTCCGAGGTGCTCGACTTCATCCGGGCGGTCGCGCCGCGCCGCGCGTACGCCCTGCACGACGGTTACCTCAACGACAACGGGCTCGCCGTGGTCGACCGGCAGTACACGGCCCTGTCCGGGACGGACTACCAGCGGCTGGAACCGGGCAGCCGGATCGACGCCTGAAGCCGTGCCCGCGCCCCCCTCCGACCTGGTCCAGCGGCTGTACCGCACGCCCCCGGACCGGTTCGTCGCCGCCCGGGACGCCGCCGTCGCCGAGGCCCGGCGGGCCGGTGACGCCGCCGGCGCCCGCCAGATCGCCCGGCTCAAGCGCCCCACCGTGGCGGCCTGGCTGGTCAACCTGCTCGCCCTCGAACGCCCCGAACTGGTCGCCGACCTGGCCCAGCTCGCCGACGCGCTGCGCACCGCCCAGCGCGACCTGAAGGGGCCGAAGCTGCGCGAGCTCTCCGCCCAGCGGCGCGCGGTCGTCGCCGCCCTGGTCGCCGAGGTACGCCGGATCGCGGCCCGGAACCCGGATGCCCCGTCCGCCGGGAAGTTGCCGCTGGGCGAGGTGGAGGCCACCCTCAACGCGGCGCTCGCCGACGCCGAGGTGGCCGAGCAGGTCCGCGCCGGCACCCTGCTGCGGGCCGTCCACTACGCCGGCTTCGGCGAGGTGCCCCGGCCGCAGCTGCGGCTGGTCACTGGCGGGGCGGAGGAGCCGCCCCGGGCACCGGACCGGGCGGCGGAGCGGGCCGGGGAGCGCCGGGCGCGCGACGAGCGGGCGGCGGAGCGGGCCGCCCGGGCCGAGCGCGCGAAACGGCGCCGGGCGCTGGAACGGGAGCTGGCGGCGGCGCGTACCGAGCAGGGGCGGGCGGAGAAGGACCTCGACGGCGCGGCGGCGGCCGAGCGGGACGGCGGTGCCGCGCTCGAGGAGATCGAGGCCGAACTGGCCGAACTGGAGCGTCGCCGGGCCGCCGCCGAGCAGGAGCTGAGCCGGTCCAAACTGGCCCGCCGGGCCGCCGAACGGTCGCTCACCGCCGCGCGCCGCCGCACCGGCGAGGTGGAGGCGGCGATCGAGGCGCTGGACGCCGAAGAGGAGGATGTCGCCACCGGCGACGGCGAGGCACACTGAGCGCGATGGATGCGTGCAGCGGGCGGTCGGGATGACGCCGGAACAGGTGGCAGCCGCCAGCAAGCCCGCCGTGCTCGAACTGGGCGAGTTGTTCAGCCGCTGCCCGGGGACGCTGCGCCGGGCACGGCTGTTGGGCATCTCCGGCTGGGCCTTCTACATCACCGGGCGGGCCGGCGCGCTCGGCGACGTCCGCGCGGAGACCGTCGCCGCCGCGGTCGGCTTCATCGCCCCGGACGCGGTCGCCGACGGCTGGGACGCCGCCGCCCGGGTGGTCCGTCCGCTGGAGGTGGCCAGCGCCAACCTCGCCGAGTGCTGCCGCTGGGGTGCCCAGCACCTGGACGACCTGCCCGGGATGCCCCGGCTGGCCGTGCTGCTGGAGCGGGTGGTCGCCGCGGCGGACGCCACCGGGATGCCGCTCTTCGCCGCCTGGCGGGCGATGCCGGTGCCGCAGCACGCCGCCGGTGCCCGCGCCGCCGTGGCGCTGCTGCTGCTCCGCGAGCACTTCACCGGGGCGTACCTGCTGGCGGTCCGGGCGGCCGGGATGACCCCGCTGGAGGCGGTGCTCGCCGGGCCGGAGGGGGAGGCCGGCGCGTCGGCCTGCGGCTGGTCGCCGCCGTACCCGCCGGTCGGCCCGCTGGTGCGGCGGCGGCTCTGGGCCGAGGCGATGACCGACCGGTTGACCTCCACCGCCTTCCGCACCTTGCGCCCCGGGGAGGGCGCGGAGCTGGTGGAGCTGCTCACCGCCACCCGGGCCCTGCTGGCCGGGGCCTCCGCCCGCTGACCGCCGCCGGTGTCCGGGCCTCAGGCGGGCGGTCGACCCCGCGGCGGAAAAACCGGCGGCGCGGGACCCGCCCGCCCTGCCAGGATCGCGCCGTGACGCTTCCCGCCGGTCGGACCGCCCGCCGCCCCACCCTCGACGACGTTCCCGCCATCCTCGCCGTGGTGCACGCCGCCGACACCTTCGCCGTCGGTTACCCGGACTTCGACGCCGAGGACGTCCGGGCCGCGCTGACCGCCCCCTTCTTCGACCCCGCCCGCGACTCCTGGCTGGTCACCGACCCCGACGGGACGGCCGTCGCCTGGACGGCGGTGGACAACCCGACCGGGGTGGGCCGCGACTTCGTCGAGGTCTACGTCGACCCGGAGCGCGGCGTGGACCTGCGCGCCCCGCTGCTGGCCCGGATGCTCGACCGGGTCGCCGAGCGGGCCGCCGAGCGGGACCTGCCCGCGCTGACCGTCCGGTCCACCGTCTTTCCGGCGGAGACCCGCTGGGCGGCGGAGCTGGCCGACGCCGGGTTCACCCGGATCAAGCGGTACGTGCGGATGACCCGCTCGCTGGCCGGCCTCCCCGCCGAGCCGCCGCCCCCGCCGGGGGTGACCGTCCGCCCGCTGCGCGCCGACGACGAGGCGGACCTGCGCCTGTTCCACCGAATCTTCGACACGGCCTTCCGGGACACCCCGGACTACGAGCCGGTCGGCTTCGACCGCTGGCGGGAGCAGATCCCGGCGTCCGGCAAGGTCTGGGACGAGTGGTTCGTGGCCGAGGTCGACGGCGAGCCGGCCGGCGGGCTGCAATCCTCCGACCAGGCGCTGGATCAGGACATGGGCTGGGTCCGCACGCTGTCGGTGCTGCCCGCGGACCGGCGGCGCGGGGTGGGCGCGGCACTGCTGTGGCGGGCCTTCACCGTGTACGCCACCAAGGGCCGCGCCGCCGCCGGGCTCGGCGTGGATCTGACCAACCCGACCGCCCCGGTGACTCTCTACCGCTCGGTGGGGCTGGACGAGGTGCGCTGGACCGACATGTACGAGCGGATCGTCCCCGCCGCCGGTGTGTGATGGGCGACGCCGCCCGGGGCCGGCGGTGACGGTCCGTGGCGTCGGGAGCAGACTGGAGGCGTGCGATACGCGCTACGCCGACGCGGTGCCGGTGGGGCGGGACCGCAGCTCGGTGACGTAGTCGTCCGGCGCGCCCGCCTTCTCGGCCGCGTTCGCGATCTCCGACAGGTACCAGGAGGTCGGCAGGCCGCCCTCGTACCCGTCGAAGACGTAGACCCACGCGGTGACGTCGCCGTCCAGGGTCGAGACGCGGACGTGCAGCTTGCGGTACGTGCCGGCGGTCACGCCCTCGATCTCGTCGAGCTGCGCGGCGTCGTACGGGTGGATGTCGTACAGCGCCACGAAGACCCGGTCGCCCGGGGACTCGACGACGGTGCTGACGGAGCCCTCCCAGCCGATCACGTCCTCGCCCGCGAAGGTCAGCCGCCAGCCCTCCAGCCAGCCGGTGCCCACCATCGGCGAATGCGGACAGTAGGCGCGCATCCGGGCGGGGTCGAGGTTTGAGCCGTAGGCGGCGTAGTGACGCACGGCGATGACGATAGCCCGGCGGGCGGGTGGGGGAGAATACGACGGTGCGTGTCGGACACGTTCGGGAGAAGAAAGTCACTGTGAACATCGACGAGGGGCGTGCGCTGTGAGCCGGATCGTGATCATCGGCGGGGGACCGGCCGGCTACGAGGCGGCGCTGGTCGCCGCGCAGCTGGACGCCGACGTCACCGTGGTGGAGGCCGAGGGGGCCGGCGGCGCCTGCGTGCTCTCCGACTGTGTGCCGTCGAAGACGTTCATCGCCAGCTCGCAGGTGGTCACCGGCTACCGGGACACCGAGGAGTTCGGGGTGCACTCCGACGGGCTGGAGGCGGTCACCGTCGACGCCCGCGCGGTCCACGAGCGGGTGAAGCGGCTCGCCCTGGCCCAGTCCGACGACATCCACACCAAGCTGGTCAAGGCCGGGGTGACCTTCGTGGCCGGGACCGCCCGGCTGGGCGAGGACACGCTCGGTCACACCCACCGGGTGATCGTCACCCCGGCCGACGGTGGCGCCGAGCAGTCGATCGCCGCGTCGACCGTCCTGGTCGCCACCGGCGCCACCCCGCGCCAGCTGCCCACCGCCGTGCCCGACGGCGAGCGGATCCTGACCTGGCGGCAGGTGTACGACCTGCCCGAGCTGCCCGAGCACCTGATCGTGGTCGGCTCCGGCGTCACCGGCGCCGAGTTCGCCAGCGCCTACCTCGCGATGGGCGTCCAGGTCACCCTCGTCTCCAGCCGGGACCGGGTCATGCCGCACGAGGATGCCGACGCGGCGATGGCCATCGAGCGGGTGTTCCGCAACCGGGGCATGACCATCCTCAACAACTCCCGGGCGGACGCGGTCCGCCGCACCGACGACGGCGTCGAGGTCCAGCTCTCCGACGGCCGGCTCGTGTCCGGCTCGCACGCGCTGATCGCCGTCGGCTCGATCCCCAACACCGCCGACCTGGGGCTGGCGGAGTACGGCGTCGAGCTGGCCCGGGGCGGTTACGTCACCGTCGACCGGGTCTCGCGGACCAACGTCCCCGGCATCTACGCGGCCGGCGACTGCACCGGCGTGCTGCCGCTGGCCAGCGTCGCCGCGATGCAGGGCCGGATCGCGATGTGGCACGCGCTCGGCGAGGCGGTCCGGCCGCTGCGGCTGCGTACCGTGGCGGCGAACGTCTTCACCGACCCGGAGCTGGCCACGGTCGGCGTCTCCCAGGACGAGGTGGACGCCGGCAAGGTGCCTGCCCGCCAGGTGATGCTGCCGCTGTCGGGCAACGCCCGGGCGAAGATGGACGACCTGGCCGACGGCTTCGTGAAGCTGTTCTGCCGCCCGGCCAGCGGCCAGGTGGTCGGCGGCGTGGTGGTGGCGCCCAAGGCGAGCGAGCTGATCCTGCCGATCACCATGGCGGTGGAGAACAACCTCACCGTCAACGAGCTGGCCCAGACCATCACGATCTACCCGTCGCTGTCCGGGTCGATCACCGAGGCCGCCCGCCAGCTCATGCTCCACGAGCTGGAGTGAGCCCCGCGGCGCCGGGCCGGCCCGCCGGCCCGGCGCTGCCCCGTCCCCGGCCACCCGGGCGGACCAGTGCGGTGGCGACGACCGCGAGCAGCCCCACCTCGACCAGGATCAGCAGCCGCTCGGCGAGCCCGATCAGCAGCCGGTCGCCCGGGTAGGCCGACCAGATCATGGCCCCGGCGAGCGCGAGGCTGACCAGCGCCAGGGCGCGTAGCCAGGGCGCGGTCCCGGGCAGCGCGTCCCGCCGGGCGAGCAGCCAGCCACCCACCGGCAGCGCCACGAACGTCACCACGGACGCGTACCGGTGCAGGTACGCGGCGGCGTCCATGGGCAGGCCGGGCTCGTTCGTGGGCACCACCGCGGCCAGCAGCAACCCGCCGGCCGCGGCGACGAGCGGCAGCTCGCCCACGGTCCGGGACCGGCGGACGCGGCGCAGGGCGGGGACCAGCACGGCGGCGGCGACCGCGAGCGCGACCATCGCCACGTCGATGACGCCGCCCCGGTCGGACACGGCGAAGTCGCTGACGGTCAGCGACCAGGGGTTCAGGTCGTCGTTCACCTCCAGGTGGCCGATCACGGTGAGCAACGCCGCCAGGGCGATCGCGCCGAGGGCCACCAGGCCATGGTTCCGGGTCGTGGGCATGCCGCCAGCCTGTCGCCGGAACGACCCGAAGCGGATCGGGGACGCCCACCGAGATCGCGGCCGGGGTCCACCCTTAGTGCCGGTGGGCGACGGTCCGCCGGTGGGGAGGGCCACCCTGCCGCTGGACGCTGCAGACCTGATGACACCAACGACTCACGCCGCGCGATCCCCGGGTCGGGGCGGAGCGGGGCGGGCGTCAGTCGACGGGTACCTCGCCGTGGGTGCGGGAACCGACCAGCGTCATCGCCCAACCCGCCGCCGCGAACCCGGCCGCCGCCGCGGCAGCGATCAGCGCCAGCCGCCAGGCCGACTCGGTCAGCGCCGTGCCGCCGAGGTGGCCGACCAGCCCGCCGTAGGCCGCCCAACCGGTCGCCGCGGCACCCTCGTAGAAGAGGAAGAGCCGGTAGGGGTACCTGCTGCGGCCGGCGGAGAAGCAGGCCGCCATCCGGCCGCCGGGCACGAACCGGCAGAGCAGGATGACCAGCGGACCCGGCTGGCGCAGCCCGCGGGTCACCCGGCCGGCCATCCGGCGGGCCCGGCTCGGCTCGGCGTGCCGGGGCGCGTGCCGGTCGGGGGCGCTGCGGCCCAGCAGGTAGCAGGCCAGGTCGCCGGCGAAGACGCCGAGCGCCCCGACGCCGATGGTCACCGGCAGGCTGAGCCCGCCGTAGACGGTCAGCGCGCCGCTGGTGATCATCACGACCTGGGTCGGGATGACCGGCACGAACGCGTCGGCGATCAGCAGGCCGAGCAGTGCGACGTACGCCCACGTCGGCGAGGCGACGTCAGTGAGAAGTTCGAGCACGACTGCCACCTCGCCGGTCAAGGCCGATCAGATCCCCCGAGCCTGACGGCGTGTCCGCCGTCACCGGGGACAGGCCCGGCCGGTGGTGACGGTGGACACGACAGGGCCACTTGGGTGCAACGACGCAGTTCGGTCGGGGGTGACGGGCGGAACGGGTCGAATCCGGGCGGGATGCGGACGGCGGATCCACGCTCCTCGGCGTACCGTTGTCGGCGCGCGGCCGCACGCGCGTCGGGCCCCCCGTTCCTGACGAGCCGGCCGCCGCGGGTCGCCGGCAGGTCCCGTGCCGGCGGCCCGCCCCTTTTCTCAGTTCACCCCGACGCCCATCCGGGCGGCCGGCGGCGCGCGCCGGAAATTCGCTGGCACCGCCGCGCGCCGGGACCGTACCGTCGGGGCATGCGCAGCGCGGTGGTGACCACGACGCCGGGAAACCCCGGCGCGCCGCACTGACGTTCGACGTCGACGAGGCCCCGGGGCGATCCGCCCCGGGGCTTCGCGGCGTCCGTGGCGAGGTCGCTCCCGGGTCATGACCCGCAGGGAGAGCGACATGATCGACCACCGCAGGCTCGGCCGGGAGCTGGACCTGTTCGTCTCCGACCCGCTCGCCGGCGCCGGACTGCCGATCTGGCTGCCGGCCGGCGCCGCCGCCCGGCACGCGGTCGAGGAGTACGTCCGCGACCTGGAACGACGGGCCGGCTACCAGCACGTCTACTCGCCGCCGCTGGGCAAACGGGAGCTCTTCGCGCGCTCCGGGCACCTCGGCTACTTCGCCGACGACATGTTCCCGCCGCTGCGGCTCAGCGCCGACGACGAGTTCGTGCTGCGGCCGGCGCTCTGCCCGCACCACGCGCTGGTCTACCGGGCGCGCGGCCGCTCCTACCGGGAGTTGCCGCTGCGCATCGCCGAGCTGGGCGGGATGTACCGGGCGGAGCGGTCGGGCGTGCTGGGCGGCCTGTCCCGGGTCCGCGCCATCTCGCTCAACGACGCGCACAACTTCTGCGCCCTGGACCAGGTCGGCGAGGAGGTGCGGGAGATCCTGCGGCTGATCCGCGAGGCGCACGCCGCGCTCGGCGTCCGCCCGGCCGGGTTCCGGCTGTCGCTGCGCGGGCCGGGGGAGAAGTACGTCGGCGACGACGCCCAGTGGGCGCGGGCCGAGGAACTGCTGCGCGCGGCGCTCGACGGGGTCGACTTCACCGAGGCCCCGGGCGAGGCCGCCTTCTACGGCCCGAAGATCGACATTCAGATCGTCGACGCCGCCGGCCGGGAGTCCACCCTCTCCACCGTCCAGCTCGACTTCGACAAGCCGGAGCGGTTCGACCTGTCGTACGCCGACGCGTCCGGTGCCCGGCGGCGGCCGGTGATGGTGCACCGCAGCCTGGTCGGCAGCATGGAACGGCTCTTCGCCTACCTGATCGAGGTGCACCAGGGCGCCTTCCCGCCCTGGTACGCCCCGGTGCAGCTGGTGCTGCTGCCGGTCGACGCCGGGCAGGCGGGGGCGGCGGCCGAACTCGCCCGCCGGGCGGTCGCCGCCGGGCTGCGGGCCGAGGTCGACGCCGGCGGTTCGCTGGGCGCCCGGATCCGCGACGCCGCCCACCGCCGGGTGCCGTACGTCGGGGTGGTGGGCGCCCGGGAGGCGGCCGACGGGTCGGTCTCGCTGCGCCTGCGCGACGGCCGGGGGTTGGCCCCGATGCCCGTCGCGGACGCGCTGGGGCTGGTCGGGGCGGTGGTCGCCGCCCGCTCGACCGATCTGCTGCCGGCCGCCGCCTGAGCCGGTCATGAGGAGAGCGCCCCCTGGACCGACGGGGTCCGGGGGCCCACCCCGTCGTCCTCGTCGTCCACCAGCGCGCCGGCGAACTGCGACCGGTACAGCCGGTGGTACGCCCCCTTCGCGGCGAGCAACTGCTCGTGGGTGCCCTGCTCGACGATCCGGCCGTGCTCCATCATCAGGATCAGGTCGGCGTCGCGGACGGTGGAGAGCCGGTGCGCGATGACGAAGCTGGTCCGGTCCGAGCGCAGCGCCGCCATCGCCCGCTGGAGCAGCACCTCCGTGCGGGTGTCCACCGAACTGGTGGCCTCGTCGAGGATCAGCAGCGACGGCTCGGCCAGGAACGCCCGGGCGATCGTGATGAGCTGCTTCTCGCCGGCGCTGACGTTGCTGCCCTCCTCGTCGATGACGGTGTCGTACCCGTCCGGGAGGCTGTGCACGAAGCGGTCCACGAAGGTCGCCCGGGCGGCGGCCAGGATCTCCTCCTCGGTCGCGTCCGGCCGGCCGTAGGCGATGTTGTCCCGGATGGTGCCGCCGAAGAGCCAGGTGTCCTGGAGCACCATGCCGATCCGGCTGCGCAGCTCGTCCCGCGGCATGCTGGTGATGTCCACCCGGTCGAGGGTGATCCAGCCCGCGTCCAGCTCGTAGAAGCGCATGATCAGATTGACCAGGGTGGTCTTGCCGGCGCCGGTCGGGCCGACGATCGCCACGGTGTGACCCGGCTCGGCGACCAGCGACAGGTCGTCGATCAGCGGCTTTTCCGGGTCGTACCGGAAGGAGACGTGTGCGAACTCGACCCGGCCGGTGACCCGGGACGGTGCAACCCTGTCCTGGCTCTGCTCCTGGGCGTCGAGCACCGCGAAGACCCGCTCGGCGGAGGCCACCCCGGACTGGAGCAGGTTCGCCATCGAGGCGATCTGGGTGAGCGGCTGGGTGAACTGCCGCGAGTACTGGATGAACGCCTGCACGTCGCCGAGGCTCATCGTCCCGGAGGCCACCCGCAGCCCGCCGACCACGGCGATCGCGACGTAGCTGAGGTTCCCGACGAACATCATCGCCGGCATGATGATCCCGGAGATGAACTGAGCCCCGAAGCTGGCTCGGAACAGCTCCTCGTTCTTCGCGTGGAAGGCGGCTTCCACCTCGCGCTGCCGACCGAAGACCTTGACCAGCTCGTGACCGGTGTACGCCTCCTCGATCTGGCCGTTCAGCTCACCGGTGTGTCTCCACTGGGCGATGAACCTGCGCTGCGACCGCTTGGCGATCCGCTGGGTGACGATCACCGACACCGGCACCGCGACCAGGGCGACCAGCGCGAGCAGCGGCGAGATCCAGACCATCATCGCCAGCACGCCGATCACGGTCAGCAGCGAGGTGAGCACCTGGCTGAGCGTCTGTGACAGGGTCTGCGAGATGTTGTCGATGTCGTTGGTGACCCGGCTGAGCAGTTCGCCCCGGGGTTGCCGATCGAAGTAGGGCAGGGGCAGCCGGTGGAGCTTCTCCTCCACCTCGGCGCGCAGCCGCAGCACGGTCCGCTGCACCACCCCGTTGAGCAGCCATCCCTGCCACCAGATCAGCACACTGGCCGCCAGGTAGAGCGCCAGGGCCAGGACGAGCACCCGGCCGAGGGCGGTGAAGTCGATCCCGGCGCCCGGCACCACGTCCATCCGGGCGAGCATGTCGGCGAAGTTGTCGTTGCCGGCGGCCCGGGCCGCCGCCGCGGCCTGCTCCGTGGTGGTCCCGGCGGGCAGTTGCCGACCGATCACCCCGCTGAAGATCAGGTCGGTGGCGTGGCCGAGGAGCTTCGGCCCGATGACGCTGAGCCCGATGCTCGCCACGGCGAGCGTGATCACCGCGGCCAGCTGGAGCCGGTGCGGCCGCAGCCGGCCGAGCAGGCGCCGGGCCGACGGACCGAAGTTCATCGACTTCTCGGCCGGCATCGCGGCGCCCATCCAGGGCGGGCCGCCGCGCTGGCCGCCGGGGGGCAGCCGCTTCGGCGTCCGTGCCTCCGGGACCTTCTGCTCGGGTACGGGCGCCCGTCCGTCACCGGCCCGCGGGGTCCGCTCGTCGGGCCTGCTCACGCCGGCACCTCCGCCGTCTGCTGGGACGCGACGATCTCGGCGTACGTCGGGCAGCTCTCCAGCAGTTCCTCGTGTCGTCCCCTGCCGACGACGCCACCGTCCTCGAGCACGATGATCTGGTCGGCGTCGACGATCGTGGAGACCCGCTGGGCCACGATCACCACGGCCGAGTCCGCGGTGACCGGCCGCAGCGCCGCCCGCAGCCGGGCGTCGGTGCCGAGGTCCAGCGCCGAGAACGAGTCGTCGAAGAGGTAGATCTCCGGCTGACGGACCAGCGCCCGGGCGATCGCCAGCCGCTGCCGCTGACCGCCGGAGACGTTCGTGCCGCCCTGGGCGATCGGGGCGTCCAGCCCGCCCGGCATCTCGGCCACGAAGTCCCGCGCCTGGGCGATCTCCAGCGCCCGCCACAGCTCCTCGTCGGTGGCGTCCGGGTTGCCGTACCGGAGGTTGCTGGCGACCGTTCCGCTGAACAGGTACGGCCGCTGCGGCACCAGCCCGATCCGGCGCCACACCTCGTTCGGGTCCAGCAGCCGCACGTCCACCCCGTCGACCAGCACCGCGCCGGCGGTCGGGTCGACCAGCCGGGGGATCAGTGTGAGCAGGGTGGTCTTGCCGGCGCCGGTGGATCCGATGATGGCGGTGGTCCGGCCCGGCCCGGACCGGAACGAGATGTCGTGCAGCACCGGAGCACTCGCCCCGGGGTACTGGAAGGCGACGCGGCGAAGCTCCAGCTCGGCGGGCCTGGTCATCGCGATCAGCGGATCGGCCGGCGGCACCACCGACGACTCGGTGTCCAGCACCTCGACGATCCGCTCGGCGCAGACCGCCGCGCGCGGCACCATCATCAGCATGAAGGTGGCCATCATGACGGCCATCAGGATCTGCATCAGGTACTGCAGGAACGCGGTCAGCGCGCCGATCTGCATCTGGTCGGCGTCGACCCGCTGCGCGCCGAACCAGAGCACCGCGACGCTGGAGACGTTGAGCACCAGCATGATCACCGGGAAGATCAGGGCCATCAGCCGGCCGACCCGCAGCGACGTCGCGGTGAGGTCGGCGTTGGCGACGCCGAACCGGTCCGTCTCGTACGGCTCGCGGACGAACGCCCGGATCACCCGGATGCCGGTGATCTGCTCGCGCAGCACCCGGTTGACCGTGTCGATCCGGGTCTGCATCTCCCGGAATCCCGGCACCATCCGCCGGACGACCAGGCCCAGCGCGATCGCCAGCACCGGCACGCAGACCAGCATCAGCCGGGAGAGCGCGAGGTCCTCCCGCAGCGCCATCACCACCCCGCCGACGCACATGATCGGCGCGGCGACCAGCATGGTGCAGCTCATCAGCACGAGCATCTGCACCTGCTGCACGTCGTTGGTGTTGCGGGTGATCAGCGAGGGTGCGCCGAACCGGGCGACCTCCCGGGCGGAGAATCGGTTGACCTGCGTGAAGACGGCGGCCCGGGCGTCCCGGCCGAAGGCCATCGCGGTCCGCGCGCCGAGGTAGACGGCGACCACCGAGCAGGCGATCTGGACCAGGCTGACCAGCAGCATCCAGCCGCCGGTACGCATGATGTAGTCGGTGTCGCCCCGGGCCACGCCCCGGTCGATGATGTCGGCGTTGAGGCTCGGTAGGTAGAGCGAGGCCATCGTGCCGACGAACTGGAGCAGCACCACCCCGGCCAGCGGCCGGCGGTACGGGCGAAGGTGATCGCGCAGTAGGCGGATCAGCACGGGCGGCCTCCCGGTCTCGCCTCGTCGGGTTCCTGGTCTGCCGGGTTCAACCTGGTGTCCTCCCCGTCGGACATGGTCACAATCAACTCCGTCAGGAACTCGCGAATCACCGCCTTCTTCGCCGGGTCGGCGTCGACGGAGGTCAGCGGGGTGTCGCTGTGGATCAGGTCGAAGAGGGCCTGCACGTGCTCGCGTCCCTTGTCGGTCAGGGCGAGCTGCACCGTACGGCGGTCGGCAACCGCCCGGTGCCGCTCGACGAAGCCGTCGCGCTCCAGGGTGTCGACGATCCCGGTGAGGGTGGCGGGCCGGACGAAGCAGCGCTCGGCGACGTCCCGGTGGGTGGTCTCGCCGGTGTGGGACAGGGTGAACAACACCCGCATCCCGGCGGTCGTGAGGCCGTGGTGTTCGGACAGGTAGCGACCCCAGCGCTGGTTGACCAGGTGGCCGGCGACCGAGACCAGCCGCCCCATCGGCACGCTCCGCAGCGCGTCCGGGAATCGGGCCAGGGGTTCCATGTGCACGGCGCTGACGTTAGCCCCCGGATCGTCAGGGGCCAAACTAATATCCGACAGTGCATCTTGTCGTTGGCAAGTTATGCTGCCCGACGTGACTACGCGCGGCTACCACCACGGCGACCTGCGGCGGGCCCTGCTCGACGTGGCGGTCCAGGCGATCGAGGAGTCCGGGCCGGCCGCGCTGAGCCTGCGTGACCTGGCCCGCCGCGCCGGCGTGTCGCACGCCGCCCCGGCCCACCACTTCGGCGACAAGGCCGGTCTGCTCACCGCGCTCGCCGTCGAGGGGTACGACCGCCTCGCCGACGAGCTGCGCGGGGCCGGCGACGACCTGCTGGAGGTCGGCGTGGCGTACGTCCGGTTCGCCGTCGAGCATCGGGCCCACTTCGAGGTGATGTTCCAGCCGGACCTCTACCGGGGCGACGACGCCGAGGTGCGGGCCGCCCGGGACCGGGCCCGCGCGGTGCTGCGCGGCGGACTGGCCGCCCTGCCCGCCGCCGAGCCCGACCGGGACGCCCTGGCCGCCTGGTCGATCGTGCACGGGTTCGCCACCCTCTGGCTGGCCGGCGCCCTGCCGCCCGAGGTCGGCCGGGACCCCGAGCAGACCGCCCGCGCGGTCATCCGCCGCCTCTTCGAGTGACCGCGACCGCCGCCCCGGATGATCCACCCCGGTTGCGGCGTGGGGGGGGGGGGGGCGGGGCCGCGCCCCCCCCCCGCCCCCCCCCCCGCCCCGGGGGGCCCGGGGGGCGCCCCGGCGTCTGCGGCCCC
>NZ_JARXXY010000024.1:0-112572 GCF_029893845.1 Micromonospora sp. A200
CAGAACCGGCACCGCCTCTCCAGAGCCGGGAACCGGCGCATCAACCGCGCGCTGCACATCATGGCCATTGTCCAGCTGCGCCGTGACACCGAAGGCCGCCGCTACTACCGGCGCAGACTGGCCGCGGGCAAAACCCCGATGGAGGCCCTACGGGCACTGAAACGGCGGCTGTCCGACATCGTCTACCGGCAGATGGTCGCCGACGCGAAGCTGGTCGGGACGGGTCCGGGAGGACACGTGGGGGCGACTCTGCAATCCAGCGCGGCCGACCCAAACCCCGAGATCGACACTTCGGAAAAGTCACTTCCCGGACCCGCCACACCCCAGCCTAGAACATCCCTCTTGATCATCACTTGACACAGAGGGGTGCCAGATGCGGATGCCCACTTCACCCCCATGAAACACGGCCTACCTGGTCAGCCAGATCGAATCGCGTACCGCAGTTCGGGCAGTGGACCCGGCCGAAGAGGTACGTGAAGGCAGTCGCCAACGAGTTCCGGCCCGCCTCGACGGCCTCAGCATGGATGCGAACGGCAAGATGGGAGGTAAGCCACGGCTCGATTGGGGAGTCCTCGGCCATCAGGTCCAGGCACAGTTCGTCCTCGCATTCGGGACATTGCACGTCGACTTCTCCGTCGATGACGAGGTCGGGTTCTTTGCCCCAGATCTCGTCGCCGTCGAAGCCGAGCACAGCCTGTTGCAGTAACACGAAGTCTCTGTCGGTGGACGCGCCCGGCAGGCACTCGACCGCGAGCCTACGCAACGTAGCGATCTCTTGGCTGTACGCGACGCGGTCCGCGTCGGTGGCATCCACCGCGATGAAGCCGGCGAGCGCCACCACCCCGTCCCGCCTCTCCGGCGCGAAGCTGGCGCAGGTTCGTGCCAGCCAGGGCAGCAACGCTCCGCTGGCAGGGTCAAACGTTCCCTGGTGACACGACTCGTCCCAGATCAGACTCCAGGCCGGAGAAGCTGGATCGGCCGCCGCGGAATCCAGAACTTCCGAAGAGAAGATCACCCGCGAAGCTTGGCACGCCCCGAAGACTGAAAGCACTTCTCTCTGCAGGCATAACACCCCTGGCAGCGGTCAAGCAGCGAGCAGAGGGTAGTGACGATCTCAGACACAGTGGCGCGCCGCCTGCGGCAGATCAGTGCGCGTCGGAGTCTCGGGCGCCTCACCGGACCGAGCTTCGCGGCTTTGGTTCGCCGCCGCTACCGTGGCTTGCCGTGGGCGTGCTCGTTGATTACTTCGCGGCGTCGAGCGTGGAGCTGGACCGTGTCGATCTTTCGGCGGGGCCGGCGGGCATCGGCTGGCCGTATGTGGGCTGCAAGGGGTGGATCGACGGGCTGGCCGGTCGGGTCGCGGAGTTGACTGGCCGGGATCCCAGCGAGTTCGGTGACGATGTCGTGATCTCCGCCGAAGCTGACGGACCGTGGCTGACGCGGGTGCGGCCGGAGGTCGGCCTGGCGTTGGCTGGCGTGTCCGACGAACGGTTGGCGGAGTACGCCGAGGAAGAGCTGCTGGACGAGCACGAAGCTGATCAGTATGCCCAGCTGCGGAACCTGGCACGGTCGGCAGGGGCCAACGATCGGGACCTCTACTGCTGGTCGTCGCTGTAGTTGACGAGCATCCAGAAGATCTGGTCTCGGACGTCCGGTGGCAGCCGCCGGCCGACCCAGCTTCGAGACACCAGGGCGTGCCCGTCGTTGTACTCGGTCGCGTCGTTGGCCCCGAACCGCAAGGACGACGCCGCCTCGGTCTTGATCTCCTCGTCCGGCCAATCGGCCATGGCGGCAAGCGCGGCCGCCACACGCTGATCAACCCGGTCCAGGACGGCGTAGTCGGGCAGGCCCGGAAATCTCTGGGCGTGAAGGTCGATGTGCTTGAACGCGACACCGAGCAGGTCTCCGCCGGTGAAGTCGTTACCAGTGAAGGCGTTGCGGTCTCGGCCGAGCACCGCGGTGTGCTCAGAGGGCGTACCCCAGAAGTTCACGTCTTGGATCTTGCCCCGGAAGGTGCACCCGACGAACTGCGCCTGGTGCGTAAAGGTCAAGCCGCGAAGGCGGGCGCCGTCAAAGGTGCAGCGCTCGAACCGGGCGTTGCCGAAGAAGGCTTGCGGAGGTATGCGGGTGCGGGCGAAGACGCACTCCCGGTACACAGTGGCCGGCCACGTCAGTCTGTCCCACCGCTCGCCGCCGTAGCCCGTAGCGCCGAATGAGACATGGTCGAACGCGGTCCGGGTGAAGTCGCAGCGCTCGAACATCGAGTCATGCGCCCCGAAGCTGGAAAACCTCAGCCCGGAGAAGTCGACATCAACGATCCGGGCGTGAGCAAAGCTGACATCGAGGTTGCCATCCGCTACCTCGAAACGCCCGCCGTTCAGCCCGCCCAGGGCCAGCCAGTACCGGCGCAGACCCGTCTGCGCCGCCGCTATTCGGAACGTTCCGCTCGCCACGCCACGCCGCCTCGCCATCACCTGCCGGCCGAGCACCATACCGCGATGACGGCAGTCTGCGTCTACGGGGACTCCATGAACACACTCATCTCGGCACGAGCGGGTGGCGCAGTCCGCCAGGCGACCGTGGCAGAAGGTAGCGCTCGGTCGGCGGCAGATCCGGATATTCGATTGTCCGCCACTGGGGACTTCGAGCTCGGCTGATCCAGCGCCCCTCTTGCGCCGGGACCTTCCGTCGGGGACCGACCCGGGTTGACTCGTTCGTCATGCTGGAACCCGGACGCCCCCACGCCCGCACCACCCGAGGAGGACCTATGCGCAAGCCGACCAAGACTGCCGCCGTCCTTTTCGGGCTCGGCGTCGGCGCCACGGTCGGTCCATCCCTCGGGCCGGCCGCCGTCTGGTCCGGCGTCGCGATCGCCGCGCTCGGCGTCGCGCTCTCCCTGGTCGGTACGACCGAGTCCGATCTCGTCGGGGATGGCCTGGTCGACCGCGACGAGGACGCCGGTGTGGCAGGCGACGGGACGACCACAGGAACCGCGGTCGCAGCGGAACGACGACGGCGGAACCGGCAGCGGCCAACCCTCAGCGGCCTGGGCACCCGGGTAGAACAGATCCTCAAACTTGCCGAGGAGCAGGCCAACGACCACCGCGCCGAGGCGCGGCTCGAAGCCGAGGGGATCGTAACCACCGCCCGACGGGAGGCGGAGGCGATCCTGAACCGGGCGCACGAACAGGCGGCCGGGATCACCGGCACCCGCCGGGATCTGTCTCCGGTACCGCCCACCCGGGTGCCGTCACCGGACGAAGATCCGAGCCCTCATGCCTGACGGAAGCGGAGCCGCCGGGCGGATCCCGATTGTCAGGCGGGCCGCCAAGACCGACCGGCGCAGCCGGATGATGAACGCCGTAAAGGATGCAGTCCGAGGGTTTCTGGAGTTGTCAAGACCGGACCAGCGGCACACCCTCTCATCGGCAGTTTCGGATGCCCGTTAACCCCTCAAGCTGCCAACGCACGACCTGCGGCAGAAGCGGATGCCTTCGCCGATTTCAGATCTTGCGTTCGGCTCCTGCGCTGCCACGCCGCCGACAGGCAGGCCTCGGCCTCGGAACCGAGGATCCGGTAGGCCGCCCCGAGAATCGCAGGTCGATGCGAGTCCCAGTGGGTCTCCGCCAACGTGTCGGTCAGCTCCACTCCCGAACTCCTGCACGCTCGGATCAGCGCATTCCACGCTTTGGTATACACATGCGGCGCTTCGTGGAAGGGAACCGCCGTGGGTTACGAGACCACGTTCACCGGCCAGGTGACGATCACTCCTCCGCTGAACCAGCACGAGATCGACTACCTGCTGGCGTTCGCCGAGACCAGGCACGAACCCCGGTCCACCGGCCCCTACGCCCTCGGCTACGGCGACGAGATCGAGGACGCCAGGGATCCAGACCCGAGCAAGCCCGGGTACTGGTGCAAGTGGGCGCCGACCGCCGACGGCACCGCGATCGCCTGGAACGAGCACGAGAAGTTCTACGATGCCGAATTCTGGATGGGGTACCTGGTGCACACCTTCCTGAAGCAGGACGCCACCGTCGCGCGCGAGCGGGTCGACCCGGTGCCCGGCCGGGTGTATCCGCCCGCGCTGGACAGGTTCACCTTCGACCACGTCGTCGACGGCGTCATCGAGGCCGAGGGCGAGTGGCCCGACGACCGCTGGCGTATCGAGGTGCGCGCCAACGCCGTCTACGTGGTCCGGCTGCTGACCGAACCGGACCACGCCGAGTACCCCCGCACCCACCGCGACGACTGGACCGACGAGCAGCGGGCCGACTTCGCCACGCGGACCCGGCACAATTTCGTGTACCTGGTGCGGGACGGGCGGTTGCACGAGGTGGGCCCGGCGGACGGGACGTCGTTCGACCCGATCCCGGCCGACATGGACTGAGCGCGGGCCCGGGGCGTCCGCGCGGGCAGGGCAGGGTTGCGTCGGCTGGTCAACGATGAACAGCTCGCCATGCTGCGGGTTCCGCAAGACCGCCGCCGGTCGCTCGGTGACGACCCACTCGGATGATTCCCAGCCGCGCCAGCTGCTGTTGAAGACCGAGCGTCACGGCGCATCGAGGCCCAGCGCGCACGGTCGGCGGCATTTGAGTGTCTTGATCTTGGTAGTCGGACAAACGCGCGAAGGGCCAAGCCGACCACCAATAAGGGGCAAGGTCAATTCTTGCGTGTCCGCAGGGACCCGGACGGCCGTAGGCGCCGACAATGAGGCGTTACATGAGGCCGCGCAGACGCGCCAACAAACCCCTACCAGGCGGTTGCTTCGGCGGTTGGTAGCCGGCTGCCGTGCATACCTCGTCCGCAGTCGGGTTGACGAGCCACCGATCGCCGACGTGGATGGTTGGTACGGTTTCGTTGCCGTCGGCAACGCGGCGGACCGCAGCAGCCGCATCGGTATCTCGCCAGATGTCGATCTCCCGGAACGGAAGCCCGCGTCGGCGCAACGCGCGACGCAGCCGGAAGCTATACGGACAGCGTGGGCGAGTGTAGAAAACAACCTCAGGGGTCATGCCCAGAATCGTAGGGATACTCAGCGTCGTCCAATGTCGGGAAAACGGACGGACGTTAGAAAGATCGTGATGGGTCGACACACTCAACTCGGCAGATGAGCGCGTCCGACGAGTCGCCGCCACCTGACGCCACTCCGAGTCTCCTCGGATCGACTCATGCTGGTCGGCGTCGGAACGTCCTTCTATTTCAGCCGGCGATCTCGATCAGTCGGCTGCGGTGCTCGTCCTCGCCCGGTACCCGCCAAAGCTGCTCATTCGGCCAGTGCCGATACAACATGTTCCTGTTGGTCGTGGCGATGAGCGCCCGCAGCGGCTCGCGGACCAGGCCGGCCAGCAACTGCTCCTCTCGTTCGGCGTCCTCGGCGACGACCAACACGGCCCCGACCGGCACCACCGGATCGGTACGCCGGTAGCCGGCCAGCAGCCCGCCCAGCCCGTACGTCCGCTTCTCGTGTTCGGCGACTACCTCGCCTACCGGGCCACGGTCGACGTGCACCAGGAACCGTAGGCACCGTCCATCCTCAAGCCAGACGCCATAGCCGTCGGCGCGCAGGTACGCCAGATCGTGCTGGCGCAGCCACGCCGAGGTGTCCATCGTCGCCAGCCACTGGAACAGCCCACACCGCCCCGGATTCCGCCGCGACACCTCGACCAGCGGCAGGAACAGCAGATCGTCCGACGCGCTCGGATGCCGCCGGCCCAGTTGCAGAGGCACCGGCCGCCCCGAGGCCGCCAAATCACGGCGGAGCCGCTCGGTCCCCTCGGCGGTCGCCTTGTACCACCAGGTGTGGGTACGGTCCTCCTCCGAGCGCTGCCGGCTCACCAGCCCCGCCTCGTGCAACCAGACCAGGTCCCGGTGAGCCGTCAGCCGCGACACGTCACAGACCAGGGCCACATCCATCGTCGACGCCAGAGCGTGCTGCGCCAGGAACGACAAGATCCGCCACCGCCGCGGCGACAACCGCAGCACGGCCGCGTCGTCACCCATCCTGTGATGATCCCTCCAGACACCGACAGCTGGACAGCCGGTTTCGCCGACCGGTAACGGAGGGTGGTCAGAGGAACCGCCTCGGGGCAGCGCAACCGAGATCACCGAGGCCGAGGACGAGCCTCTTGCGGGGCATCGGACGAAGCACTGGCGGGCTCTGCAAGCACCCCTCGTCTCCAAACCGGGGTTTTGGGGCCGATTTTGGAGATCACTGTTCAGAGAACCGGCCGAAGAGCTGAGGGCAAAAACAACGATGGAGGCAAACCGGACCGCGGCGAGTTGATCTTTAAGGCCAGAGTGCCCGCCTCGCACCACCCGCCATACAGCGGCCTCGCCAGCCCGGTGGAGGCTCACCGCCGCATCGGAGCCACCATCACGGTCGTCACCGAGGGTGACACCAGCAGTCCCGCGCCATCGACGCGCTACGGCAGCCCGCCCGGCGAGAACCACACGGCGGACTGCGGCCACATCAGAGCACGCCTCCATGACCACCGCACCGCGTCCACCGCCGGCCGGAACGGTCCCACCGCTCCCGATCACCCACCGAGCACCCAGCCATCGCCACGGACACGAAAAGGCTCCGGCCTGGTGGAGAACCACCAGGCCAGAGACTTGATCACCTGTGCGCCGCCAGGGACTCGAACCCCGAACCCGCGGATTAAGAGTCCGCTGGTGGCGTGGTCGTCGCATCCACGCTCACCTTCGCGTCGGGCTCAAGTGGCCGGCTGTCGACGGGCGGGGTGGGGTTGTCGAGCAGGAGGAGCTGGAGGAGGCCGGCGAGCGGGACGATGATGCGGTTGCCGGCGCGGATTAGGGGCGCGGGGAAGGCGTCGGTGGCGGCGAGCCGGTCGGCCTGGGATCGCCTGATCCCGAGAACGGAGGCGGCGGTGGCGAGGGTGGTGGTCACGCCGACGGCGCGGACGCGGCATGCCGGTCCACACCTCGCCGGAGACCGGCATGGCCGTGGTGTCGGTCGCGGCGCCGGAGGTCTGCTCGGTTGGGTTCACGGAGGGGCTCATGATCGGTGTTCTCCTGACCGTTCTGCGGATGTCTGGGGATTCGTGGGTTCCAGGGACGTGCTGCCAGGGGGAGTCCCCGGCCGTGCCGGTTTCTCGGCGTCCATCGGGCTGCTGTCCGCCGTTTGCTGCCGATGTGGCAGCGGTGGTGGTGCGGGGCTCGGAGCCGGTGGTGGCGGGTCGCGCTGCGCTCCGGGCGCCGAGGGCGTCTCGGCTTTGAGGATCTTGAGGAGTTCGGATAGGCGGGTGTTGGAGGCGGTGTGGCCCGTATGGCGGAGGGCTTCAGCAAGCACTGCCCGGGTAAGTGGGCGTCCGTCGGCGGCGAGCTGGTCGCGGACGTGTCGCGCTGCCGGGAGCAGCTCAGCCAGGTCGCGGGTGTGCGAGGCGGACCGTCCGCGGCCTGCTCTGCGGTGACGGCGGTCCGGTCCGCGAGGTGGGGAGCCGGCGTCCGGTGGGTGGACGGTCCGGACCGTGGACCGCTCCCCCGCCGTCCCGCCGGACCGGTTCTGGTCGGTCGGTCCAGCGTGATGTCCTGTCTGCGCGATCCGGTCCGGAACATGTTCTGTCGATCGGGATGTGGTGGTCGGGGTCGCGGTGCTGGCGTAGCCGAGGGCGATCTTGACCATGACGAGGAAGCCGAGCGCGGGCACGGCCGCGGCAATCCAGCCGATCGGTGACGGTTCGGCCTCGACGACCTGCGCCGCAAGGGACAGCGTGACCGCGCAGGCCAGCACACTCGCGGGGAACACCGTCGACGTGTGGGCGTGTTTGCGGCGGCGTAGTTCGAGGCCCGAGGCGATGGACATCAGCTCGAGGACGATCGCGTCGGCCCAGGCCAGCCATCCGGGTTGGCCGTGGGCGGCGGCGACGTTGTGGACGTGGGTGAAACTGGCCGCTCCAGCGGCTCCGCCGATGGCGAGCATGATCACGATCTGGACGCCGCCCTCGACGCGGCTGCCTCGCGGACCGGCGTCTGGGTCAGGTGCTGGTGAGGTCGTGGTGGACCACCTCCCCCGGCCGGACCGTGGCGGAGACTCGTCCGCCAGCGGAGCGACGTTCGACAAGCGGGTGGACGGTCCGGAAGCCGTCGTCGGGGACCGTGACGAAGACGGACCGGCCGCTCGTCGCGGATCGGACGCGGGACGATACCTCCACCCTGCCGCCGCCGGAACGGTCCGCCACTCTCACCCGTCTGTCAGTCACGGCCCACTTGACGCTGACAGAACATTGAGAGCGGACGCGTATTGCTGTCCGGCGAGCGGGCGAGGTACCTTCCGCGGCCGCTTCGCTGTCGCCGATCATGCCGCCGCCTCGTGGTCCCGGCTATCGGCGACGTAGCGGGAAAGGTCGACCATGCGCCGCCGCTGCCCTCCCCCGCCGGCCACGGCCCAGACCGCCTCAGCGGGACACAGACCCGCCGATGCGGCGTGGTCGCGGGCGCCGGTGGCGACCGGCACCGGTGGTGGTGTGTCGGCGAGCAGACGGCGCAGGTTGGCCTCCCGCGCGGCGGAGTGCAGCCAGAACAGCACAGGCCACACCCGCCCGATCGTGGCGAACAGCTCGCGGTAGCCGGCCAGTTTGCTGGTCAGCACTGCGAGCTGCTCGCCGCCGGTGTCGTACTCGACGAAGAACGGCACCATGACGTCGTTGTCCACCCAGAGGCCGTAGCCGTCCGGACGGACCCGCGGCTGGTAGGCGCGCACCAGGCCGGGATCCGCCCGCCGGGTTAACGCACCCGAACGTTGGCACGCCGCCTCCGACAACCACTCGACCAGGTCAGCGCCGGGGTGAGTGCGGGCGTAGCCGGCCAGGTCGGTGAAGAATCCGTTCACCCCGAGGCGGTGAGCCAAGCTCCGGCTTGAGGTCCAGCGTCGCCGCTCCGCCCGGGCGTGGTCGCGGCGGGGTGGCCGCTCGTCACGGGCGGCGGCGACGACCTCGGCGCCGAGCTGGTCGATGACGTAGTGGTACGGGTACGAGCCTCCGTCGGCGCGCTGTGGCCGGAACCGGGCGACCAGCCGCAACTGGTACAGGGTGCGCAGCCGGCGCTGGCAGAAGTCCAGCGACGAGAACAGGGCGCGGGCGATCTGGAACGAGGTAAGCACCCCGTGGTCGTACAGCCAGCCCAGCAGCACCCGGTCCCGGTCGGTCAGCTGCGACTGCACCCGCAGAACCGGATCATCCACCAGCCACCCCCTCCCCTCGATGCGGATGCCGCTCCCCAGGGGGAGAGACCCGAGACCAGGCAGGGTCTGTCGCAGGACAAGGCTCCAACGCTGACAGACGGGCTCAGCTGCGGTGTGAGACGGAATCTGGGGTCGGTTCGGGGGTCCGGCTGAAGACTGACGCCAACACCGACGTCAAGCCCGACCCCCGAACGTGGGTCAAGCCGGAATCTGTCACCGCCACCGAACACGGCGGCGGCCGAAGTTACTCGGGAGAACAACGGAACTCCTTTGTCGTGTCGAAGATGTGGTCGGCGCCGCGGTCGGCACCGGTCGGAGCGGCAGGCCCTGCCCCGTCGGGGCATACCGAGGCCGTGCGGCGGGCAGCTGATGCCGTGGCCACGCCGGTCTCGGCGGCCGGACGGCAAGCAGGTGTTGACCACTGTGGAGATGTCAGGAATCCGCCGTCCCAGTACCGGGACGGCAGTGCGGTTGAGATCAGCATCGGCCGCCGCAGCCGTGACCTGCACGGCCGTGTACGGGAGATGCTCGGACAATGGCGAATCGAGCCGGCAGGGGTCAGCCCCGGCTGGCCTGTGGACCCACACGGCCCGGGACAAGACGGCACCTACACGCCCAGACGCCGAAGCGCGGCGCCGCGGCGCACCGGCTCAACTCGCCGGGAGAAGATCCTTCATCGCGGTCCTCCTGTCGTTCCTTCGGCACCCGGTCGACGGGCCGCTCAAGTGCGGGCCACAACGACCGCGAGCGCCCCTACGGAGCGCCCACGCATCGACCGATATGGCCCGGCGAACGAGACCGCCGCACGGGGAACGTATATCCAGTACCGCTCGACCGCGGTGCCGCTGTCAAGGGCATTCATTCGCAACGGTCCAGCGTTCCAGTGATCCGGCCGGGCTTAGACCAGACGGTAAATCGGGAACACCGAGCCGCCGCTTGCATGGCAGTCGATCGGCGAGGAGCGTCGCCCCTGTTGATCGCTTTGCCCAGGAAACGCACAATCGCATGGTGATCGCGAGCGTGTTCTTCGATGTGGGCGAGACGATCGTCGACGAGTCCCGGGAGTACGGAACCTGGGCGGACTGGCTGGGCGTGCCTCGGCACACCTTTTCGGCCGTGTTCGGTGCGGTGATCGCTCGTGGCCTGGACTATCGGGAGACTTTCCAGGTCTTCCGACCTGGGTTCGATCTGGCCGAGGAGCGGGAGCGCAGGGCTGCCGCCGGCCAGCCGGAGCACTTCTCCGAGGAGGACCTGTACCCGGATGCTCGGCCGTGCCTGGCCGCGCTGCGTGAGTTGGGCGTGCAGGTCGGCTTGGCCGGTAACCAGACGGCGCGGGCCGAGACGATCCTGCGTGCCCTGGATCTGCCGGTGGACGTGATCGGCACATCGGACGGTTGGGGTGTGGAGAAGCCGTCGGCGGCGTTCTTCCAACGCGTTGTCGCAGAGGCGGGCTGCCCAGCCAATCAGGTGCTTTACGTCGGGGACCGGCTGGACAACGACATCCGGCCGGCGCAGCAGGCCGGAATCGCGACCGCGCTGGTGCGGCGCGGCCCATGGGGACACATCCTCGACGACAAAACCGTCAGCGAGCGCTGCCTGTTTCAGCTCGACTCGCTGGCTGAGCTGCCCGAGCTGGTACGCAAGCACAACGAGTCGGCGGCCTAGCTTCCTGGTAGGGCGGCTCGGCTCGCGGCGAGGGCGGCGATGCGTTCATCGAGCTGAGCGCCGTGCCGGCTGTCCCTGAGCACGGGCCGGACGGCCCTGACCCGATCCAGGCCGGTGCCATACCAGTCGGTGTTCAAGGCGTCCATTGCCTGGTTGAGGTAGTCGGCGGCGCGGTCGCCGTTGTCGCTGTGTGCGGAGGCGAGGACGACGCTGCGCTGCTTGGCGCCCGCCGCGGGCAGGCCGGCGAGGGCCTCCGTGAGCTGTTTAGTGGCCTCGGCGTGGTCGCCGGACGCGAGGGCGGCGTAGCCGGCAAAGGAGTGCAGCCGCCCGGCGTCGTAGAAGTCGAGCCATTCTGGTGGGGTGGTTTCGGTGCCGATCGCCGTGGCGAGGTCGATCTGGTGGCGGCTGGCCGTTCCGGCTCCGGCGCGGGCTTCGACTTCCGACGCGACGCAGTGCAGCCAGGAGCGGACGGCGGGGCTGACGCCGTGCCACGTGTGCTGCAGGGCGGCGTCGACGCTCCAGCCACCCGACCTGGTCGAGATGAGGACGTTGGCGGCGGCCGAAGCATCCTGGCGCGGTGGGGTCACGCTCCGATCTCGATGTGGCGATGCCTGCCATTCGCGCCAGCACCCGCCACACCTGCTCATGAGGCCAGTGGCGATACAACGACTTCCTCGTGGTCGTTGCGACAGTGTCCCGCAACGGCCCGCAGGCCAGGTCGGCCAGGAGTTGCTCTTCCCTCTCGGCGTCCTGATCGATCATCAGGACCGACCGACGCTTGCGGGCCGGCAACCTGGCTGCCCGGATACGTCTCTCACCGCCGTGCCCCCTCACGGGCGGCCACCCCGCGTGCAGACACGCGGCGAGGAACTACACATGCGTCCACGAGTCCGCCGGGGCCCGCTCGTTTTAAACCGCCCGTTGCTCAGCGGCGCAAGCGGCGGGAGCAGGCACCGTCGTGGTCGGCGCGGAGCAGACAGCGCCGACCACCGGGCATCAGCAGGTCGCAGAAGACCCGGTGACGGACGTTCTGTTGGTCCTCGGCCGAGACGGTGGTTTCCCCCGGGTCGGTCTGCGGCAGCACCACCAGCCAGCGGCCGATCACCCGCGCGAGGCGCTGCGCGGCGGGCAGGTCGGTGGTGACGACCGGCAGGTGGATGACGTACCGCTGGCTCATGCCTCAGGCCCCCGGCCGGTGCGGGCGCGGGCCTGCTCGGACTGCCAGCGGCGCAGCGCGTCCTTGATGACGGCGGTCTCCCGCCGACTCGCGGCCAGCGCTGCGTAGACGGCGGCCATGTCGTTGGCGACCCGCTCGAGATAGGAGTAAACGTCGGCGGGCTCCAAGCCGCGGCGCCCGAGCCCGACCAGTTTGAAGCGGCGCTCGCGCACCTGCCATGGCAGCACGGGGCTGTACGCGGAGGAGCGGTAGGTGCCGCCACCTTCCGCGGCTGGCCGCTGGTTACGGGCGCTCATCGGGTGCCTGCCTCTCTCGCGGTTGGAAGGGGTGGGCCCACCCGCCCTCCCCGCACGTACGGACCCACCCCGCCCTGCCACCGCAGCTTCGATCAGCGGTACGGCACCAGGGCTTGGTAGTCATCCTGTGACGGCCCGAAGTGGAGACGCAACGTTCCACAGCAGAATTCTTGTGAGAAGCATTGACTTTTTTTAACGATACCGGTAGCTGTTACATGGCTGCGTTGCACACTGTTGCACCTTGGAATCAAGGAGTGCTCGGGTGACAGAGGACGTCGGATCGACCGTGCCACGTCGACAGCTTGGGCGGCTGCTGCGCCAGTTCCGCACCGAGGCGGGGGTGACGCTGGACGCCGCCGCGGAGGCGCTGGAATACAGCCGGCAGAAGATCTGGCGCATCGAGAGCGGCCTGGGGCCGGTGCGGGTGCTTGACGTCAAGGCAATGTGCGAGCTGTACCACGTGTCACCGGAGATGACCGAGGCGATGCGGGGGCTAGCCGCCGAGACAAAGTCCAAGGGGTGGTGGCACGCGTACGGGGACGCGGTGCCGAGTTGGTTCGAGCTGTACGTCGGCTTGGAATCCGCCGCCGCCCACCTTCGACAATACGAAGAAACCTTGATTCCCGGACTGCTCCAGACTCGGCAGTACGCGCTCGGGCTCGCCCGACTCGACCGCCCCGCAGTCAGCGAGGAGAAGCGCGAGCGGGCGGTCGAGGTGCGGTTGCAACGTCAGGGTCTGCTCTCGCGCCGGCTGCCGCAACCGCCCCAGCTAGACGCGATGCTGTCGGAGGCCGTGCTGCGTCGGACCGTTGGCGGCCGAGGAGTAATGATCGGGCAGCTCACCCGACTGCTGGAAGCCACCGAACTTCCGAACGTCACGGTGCGGGTACTGCCGTTCTCCGTCGGCCCACACTCCGGCGCGGTCGCCGGATCCTTCGTGGTCCTCGACTTCCCGGCGACGAAGGGAGGCCGGGCTGCGCCGGAGCCGTCGGTGGCCTATAGCGAGTCTCTGACCGGCGCGCTGTACCTGGACAAGCCCGACGAGCTGGCCGCCTACCAGGGCGCCTGGAAAAGCTTGGATGCGCTGGCACTCGATGAGGCACAATCGACCGACATGATCAAGAGGATCATCGGAGAGCAGCGGCATGACTGACCTGACCGGCGCCATGTGGCGCAAGAGCACCCGCAGTGGCGGCAACGGCGGCAACTGCGTAGAGGTCGCCGACAACTTCCCCGGCATCGTCGCCGTACGCGACTCCAAGGACGATGGTGGACCTGCATTGGTCTTCGCGTCCGGGGCTTGGCAACATTTCGTCATCGCCGTCAAGAGCCAACCCCGTTAGTCCCACTCCGGCTCGCCGTGGGCCGAACCCGCCGTGACCCGGAGATCGTCGAAATAATTTACTACAGGGCGCGTCCCGATCGGCCCACACGTATTTCAATTCATTGAGGACAATCGACGGCTGGCGAACGTGCCGGTGCCGTCCCACCGCTGCGCGATGAGCTGAGCCTCCGTCGTCGCCGACCGGCCCGCACCGCTGCCCAGGAAGCCCGCCAGCCGAGGTCAGCACGTGCCGAGGCTCGGCCAGGCCGTTGCGCACTACCAGATGCCGGCCGGGCTCGTCGAGCTCGCCAATTGCGCTGCGGTAAACACGGCTACCTCGGCCTGTAGCGTGCGGGCCAGGATCGCCGTGCCACTCCCCGCGCGAACTCATCGATCAGCGACCCGCCGGTCGAGGTGGCCGTCCTCCCAGCGCTCATCCACAGGACATAAGCATCGGCTCCCGGCGCCCGGCTTCAGCCGGGTCCGCTGGGCAGAGAAGGCCGCTGGTCCACAGACCGGCGGCTCAGAACAGGGTGAGATCGGAGGTTCGGTCGATGATCCGCCTCGCGTCGGCAGGCACGGGAAGCACTGCGGCTTCCTCCAAATCTTCCACTGTGATCATCGGTCCCGTCACGATCCGGTCGAGGAGGTCTACCTGCTGCCTCTCTAGTTCCACGCACCCTTCGAGCACGGCCACGAGATCGCGTAGCTCCTCGGTCATCGACCGCGTCCAACGCTCGGCGTTGATCTCGTCGAGTGGTGAACCGCCGCGACGCCCGGCCGGATCACGTTTCCGATAGTCGAACCAGTGCTTGACGACCTTCATGCCGGAGACCTCGTATGTCGCAGCTGCACGGCTGACCGGCGCGATCCGGGCTCCGCCCACCACCAGGACGCCCGTATCGTCGAGGTAGTCGACCTCGGCAGGCATGTCGTCCAAGCCGCCGACCACAGACCCGATCACCCCGGGTCGGTGCGACATCGGCTGGCCGAGCGGTCGGCCTGCACAAGCGTCAGCGAACCGTTGTCCGTACGTATGCAGCCAAATCACCCGCCTACCCAACGCGACCGCCTCCTGCCACAGCGAAGGGGCGGCGGTGAGTGGCACCCGGACACCCGGTTGGCGGAGCTCGGCGAAGAACCGACGGGTGTAGCCGGGGTGGGCGAGGAGCGCAGCGACGTACGCCATCACGTCCTGATCGGCGACCTCGCATTCGAGGCGGCGCCGCAGGAGCCCCGTGAGGCCAGGTGCCACGTTGGTTGCCGATCCGCTCGAGCGGTACAGCGGAATTACCCGACCGCCATGGCTGCCCTTGTAGTGGTCGGAGTCAGGTACGTAAGCGCTGAAAACCACCGCGGGCCCGTTCGTTAGAGGTTGCCGAAGCTGTGTGACCGCGAAGACCTGCTGGGGTCCGGCGATCCTCCAAACGTCGGGCCGCGGGCGATCGACGACCCGCTGATCGAAGATCAGATACTGCCGGTCGAAGCTGCGGAAGCCCATGCGTCCGATTCGCGGATTGGTCGAGGTTTCCTCGACGAGGGGAAGCGAGGCGGGTCCGCCCGGCAGCGAGGGCATGGCCTTGTCGACTGTCCGATCAATCGTCTCCTTCAACAGCATCCGTTTGTTGGCCGCGTCGGCGTCGATGAGCCTGCGCCAGCGTCGGGCCAGGACGTCTGGATCCGGGCAATGCACCCAATTCCGATTACACTTAACGCCCAGCGAGGTGTATGGCAGCAAATCGTCGATTGACGGAAACTGCGTCCAGGAGCCAGGTTGGATCGGCCGAAAGGATGCTGTCCATCCGCTGGGACAGTCCCGCCATCGCGAATCCACAAGTCGGACTGAACCCAGTCCGGCGAACTTCTCCGCCCGGGTGCCGGGAATAGCCACGTACTGAATGATCGCGGGCGTCTCCGGATCCGGCGTCGACCGGCGGGCGAAGATCCCGATACAGACCGGGTGCTGCACCCCGGGGAACACCCGGGTTTGGGTGTCCGCCTGGTGGCCCTCCATGGAAAGGTCGATGATCCAACCGCGGTCAGCGTGCCGTCGAAGGTACCGGCGCATCCCGGCGAAGCCGGGACCATTCAGGTAGCCGTGCGTGGTGATGAAGGCGACGACGCCCGCGGGCTGGTCGGGAGTCGATTCGAACGCCTTCCACAGTGCCCATCGCCAGAAGTAGACCGCCATGTCATGGAGCTTGTGGTCGAACCGCCCGTTGCCGGACATCCGGAAGTCGTCAAGCAGGGGCCTCTGGCCGCGGTTGGCCGCGAGAACCCACTTACCAAAGGCCTTCGCCCTAGTCCGGTACGGCGGGTTACCGATGACGACCGTGACGTCCCTGTCCACCTTCACCGTGTTGGCGTCGCTCCGGGACTTGGCCAGGGGCGCGTACAGGCGCGCGCGGACCGCGAATGGAGCCTTGTACGGGTCGTCCAGGGTGTCCGCCACGTAGAGACGGAAGTCCTCGTCCTTGGCCTGCGACCGATGGGCTTCCAATGCCTGATCGAGCTTCAGCTCGGCGACCGCGAAGGGACCGATCTGACGCTCGAAACCGATGAGCCGGGGCAGCAGCTCCCGGAGAGAAGCCGGCACGTCCCCACGTTCGGCGGTGACTGTCTCGGCGACCCTGTCCAGCACACTCTGCAGGAATGTGCCGGTGCCCATCGCCGGATCGAGCACCACGACGCTGTCGTCGGCCAGCCCGCGGCCGACGCCGAGCTCTATCTGAAGCACCTCGTCGACGAAGCGCGCCATGAAGTCCGAGACGGCCGCCGGCGTGTAGTAGGCGCCCATCTGGCGCCGAATCCTGGGGTCGTACGTGTCGAGGAACTCCTCGTACAGCCAGTGGTACGTACCCGCTGCCGGCCACTTCGCCCAGTCGGCCGCGCCGATGACGCGGCGCATGGTCTGGAGCACGATGCTGCGCTCTTCGATGCTTCGGCCGCGGTCGTGCCGCGCGGTGAGGATGGAAAGCGCTCGCCCGACCAGCAGGTGCCTCTTGGCCAGCTTCTCGCCGATGTCGTGGATTTCCAGACCCTCGAAGATGACTCCTTCGCGACGCGCGAGGAGCAGACCAAAGGTGATGGTCTGGGCGTAGGCGTCGACGAACTCGTCCTCGGTGAGGTCGGGGAAGAGCCATTCCTGCCAGTCGGCCAGGTGTTCCGAGAACAGTGGTTTCGAGACGCCGACGCTCTCCCGCGCCAGCTCGTGCTTGACCTCGTCACGCAGCAGTTGACATAGGCCTGCCGAGACCTTGATCAGGTCCCGCAGGCTGCGCGGTGGAGTTGGCTTCCAGTATAAGAAGTCTTTGATCACAGTCGTCAATGTGCTGTCAGCCGGGCGCAGACTCGCACCTGAACGCGTCAGGTCGCCATCCAGCGTGGCGGTCTCGCCCGCCTGAACGCCGTAATGGTAGACAGCCCACCTCGACCCGTCGGTGTACAGCACGTTCGGTAGGTTCCTGAGCCGCTCCCACTGCGCGCGGTCGCGCCTGTCTCCCCAGCGAGGGCCGCCGGGCACTCCCTTGCCCGGCGCCTTGAGCTCGACCACACCGACTCTCGCGCCCGCGACGTCGATGGCGAGGTCCGGCCGGATGCCGAGCGCCTTGTCGGGTGCCTCACGGTGTGCGAGCAGCTCCAACTTCAAGATCTTTGCCATGTCACGCAGGAGGAGTTCCACGGCAACCGAGATGTTCGCCTCGGCCTGGCCCACACCAGCGCGTAGCAGCGGGGCGACAGAACGACCGAACCTGGAGACGGCCTGCACAACCTCGTAGGGGACCTGGCCAGCGGATCCATCCGACATGCGCGCCATGACACACACCTTCCGCCAGTCAAACAGGGATCAGCGGGTGGGCAAGAAAGGGCGTGGCCTCACTTAGGGTCGTCGGTCGATTGCCTTGCGTTCCAGACAGGATCCACCAGATGGTCAGCAACCTCAATAGATCGCTCAGCCATCCATCCTCGACTTTCTCGACACCGTGTGAATACTGGAATCCAGATCCAAGGTGCAGCCGGCGTTGACGACCGGAGGCGATCTTGGCCGAGGCTGCGTCGCGCTCAGCGATGCCGCTTCCGTCACCCCTAAGACAGGACACGACGTGTGTGTCTTGCCTGACGACCGTCGGCCAGGAGATGCATTCACCCAATCTCGCCGTCGCCCCTGGCTGCCGTCCGAGCCGTGACAAGCTCCATGTCGCCCTCCGGGGCGCCTCCCAGTTCGTCGACCGAGCGCCCTGGGCTCACACCCTGCTCCTAGGCGATTTGCGCGATCGCCATCGGCTCGGTCGCCGGGTCGTTCGTGATCCTGGACTTCCCCGTCACGAAAGGCGGCCGGGCCCAGCCCGAACCATCCGTCGCCTACAGCGAGTCGCTGACCGGGGCGCTGTATCTCGACAAGCCGGACAAGCTGACGGCCTACAGATCGACGTGGAAGAGCCTGGAACGCTGGCTCACGATGAAGCACAATCGACGGACACGATCAAGAGGGTGATCGGGGAGATGCGGCATGACTGACCTGAGCAGCGCCATCTGGCGCAAGAGCAGCCGCAGCGGCGGCAACGGCGGCAACTGCGTCGAGGTCGCCACCAACCTCCCCGGCATCGTCGCCGCACGCGACTCGAAGGACCGGGCCGGTCCCGCACTCAGCTTCACACCGTCCGCCTGGGCCGCGTTCGCAGCCGCGGCCCCCACCGGCGGCGTCATACTCCGGCAGTTGCTGTCTACTTCTTGAAGCGGCCGGTCACGTCTCGGCCGTCGGGCAGGACGTCCGCGAGCCGGATCCTGACACCGGCCCGGACGACCTCGGTGCCGGCCCCGAACGAGGCCGGCATCCGCCATGTACGCCAGACTCGCAGCGGCACCGCCGCATCCCGCTTCTGCCGCTTGAGGATCGCCTCGGCGGCGATCACGTCGGCGTGCCGGCCTTCGGCGACCTCCACCAGCTCGGCACCCGCCAGCAGGTGCTGCCGTACCCGACGTGCGCCGCCGACCCCGAACTTCAGCAAGCCACGATGCCGGACCAAATACAGCAGGTAGGACGTGTCCCGCAACGCGGCGAACGATCGGTCGCCCTGCTCGGGCGGACACTCCGTACACGCGTCGCCGAGCCTCTGCCATGATCCGCACCGGATGTGAATACCCCAGGTTCCGTGGGACGAGATTCCCCGCTTCTCGCCGTACCACGGGAGCCCGTGGACGTCACCAACCAGGTCGGTCCAGCCGTCGCGGCCGCGCCGGTCGAGCTCCTCGCCGAGAGCGACTGCGGCCTGGAACTCGGCGGCGGCACGCACGGGGACGGCGGCGGTGTCGGTGAGGCCAGCGAATCGGCGAACCTGGTCGGCGAGAGCCGGCTCGTGCGTCAGCCGGGACAGCAACTGCTCGCCGGAGGCAAGGGCCAGGCCGGATGAGCGCTCGTCCAGGCAGACGTGGCACCGGGTCCGCCAGCCGCTACGGCAGACCCGGTGGCTGCCGCAGTACCGGCACTGGTGGATGTTGATGCCGCTGTGCGCCGGTAGGTAATCGAGCGGTTCCATCTGGTCGGCGGCCAAGGCTGCGCACGGGCGACAGTGGACGAACCACGCGATGTCCGGACCGCGGTGGCGCGAGTTCGCACGGCCGTAGACGTGATCGCCGCAGTTGACGCAGGCGAACTCCGTAGGACTACTCGCGCTTCTCACTCGACTCGGTCATTCATCTGAATCGACGCGATCACGGATGCCGCGCCGGTTGGCACCGGCGGCGATTGCCTGCGGGGTGCCGCGTCGACCACCTTCCTCCCACGACACCTGACTGTAGTCGTCCCATCGCTTGTCGAGCTGGGCTGGCACAGCTTGCTCGTCCGGAGTGACGGTGAAGTCGCAGCCGATCGTCTCCATGTGCATCCAGATCGCGTTCACGATGTCTGCGTACCGCTCCTCGCTCACCCCGCCAAGGCGGATTGTGATCTCCCGCATCTGATCCCTTCCTGGTGATCACTGGGTCCTTCTCCTTCGAGTCCGACCCGGCGTCCCTTGCCTTGATGCCTCAGTGCTACAGCTACGACGAACCGGCATGCACGAATCACCTGGACTGGCCCCCGGGGACGAACGACAGGAACTGGCTGGGCGGCCCACTCCACGACACGTGCAGGGCCTCCCGGGCCCGCGTGCTCGCAACGAAGAGGAGGCACCGTTCCCTGAGCATGTCGCTCTCGTGCTGCAGCTGATCGACCTCGCTCGGTGTGACCTCCTTGGCGAAGGGAACCGCCCGTGCCGTGGCGCCCACCACCGCAACGCAGCGAAACTCCAGGCCCTTCATCGCGTGCATCGTGGCGAGCCGCACCCCATTGACGTCCGCGCCGGGCTGGTCCCGCACCCGCACCGCCGGGATCCCAGCCTCGGTCAGCTCATCCTGAACGCTGCTGAGCACCGTGTTGAACCGCGCGCAGACCGCGACCTCGCTCGGCTGGACGCCCTGTTCCAGCCACTCCCCTACCCGCTTGACGAGCGCCGCGACCTCGGCCTGGGGTGTCGGATAGCCCTGCGCGTGCGGCCGCTTGCCGTGCAGCAGCGACCGATAGCCTGTGAGGCTGTCCTCGCCCTCGCCAGTGAGGTCCTCGACCCGCGACCCGACCAGCACACCCGTGGACCAGGACAGGATTTCCTCGGTGCTGCGGTAGTTGATGCGCAACCGGCTGCTGCGCCCCGCGACGGAGATGCCGAGGGAGCTGAGCGACACCCGGGAGTCGTAGATCCGTTGGTGCGGGTCACCGGTGATGAACAGATCGTCGGGGCCGACCGCCACCGCGGCGCGCAGCACCCGCCACTGAGCAGGATGGAGGTCCTGCGCCTCGTCCACCACCACGTGGTCGAAACCGTTGACGCCGAGGTCGGCCTCCCCGAGCAGTTGCGCGGCTCGCGCGCACACCTGAAGGTGGGTGATGGTGCCGGCCGCCGCCAGCTCGGCGGAGAACATCTCCACCGCCTCCCACACCCGGTCCCGCTGTCGCGGGCCCAGCGCCGACCCTCTCCCCCGCCGGCTGACCTCGCGGTACTCCTCACGGTTGCGCACGTCGTGGGCGAGGACGACGTGCCGGTACTCCTGGGCGAGGAACTGCTCGGTCCAGGGCAGCGTCAGCCGCCGGCACACCCGTCGCCAGACCTGCCGCTCGTCGGCATCGCCGATCGGAGTGGGCACCCGGCCGGCGATGGTGCGCACGGCACGGTTGGCGAAGGCATTGACCGTGGTCACCTCCACCCGCGCCAACTGCTGCTCGTCGCCGAGGAGCAGCGCCAGGTTCTCCCGCAGGGCGGCGGCCAAGGCATTGGTGTACGTGGTGAGCAGCACCCGGCCGCCGGCCGAGCGGGACAGCAGGTGCTTGACCCGGTGCAGGGCGACCACCGTCTTGCCCGTTCCCGGACCACCCGTCACCTGCGCCGGCCCCTTGTACGAGACCCGGTAGGCGATCCGCCGCTGCGACGGGTGGAGGAACACCCGCCAGGCGGCGAACGGCTTGTCGAGGATCTCGGCCAGCTCGTCGGGCCGAGTCACCAGCATGATGCGGCTGGTGGTGTTGGCGATCGCCGCCGCCAGGCTCCCGCTCGGCTCCAGCGTCGCGGCAGCCGGCCGGCGTTCGGCGACGAGGTCGCGGTAGACGTCATCCGGGGAGAAGTCCTCGGCGAGGTACTGCAAAACCTCGAACTGGTCCTCGGGTAGCAGCGTGCCGAATGCTTCGAGCTGGGGCTTGTCGATGATCGTGCGGACGGCCCGCAACACCTGATCGTCGATGCCGAGGTGGCGCAGCACCGTATCGGAGTGGCGGGCGAACAGCAGTGTCGGTGCCTGCGCCGCCGCCTTCTCCAGGGCTGGCGTGAGCTGCTCGAGGGCGACGACGTTGCGGACCTCCAGTGCCCGCGTCGCCGTGTTGACCGTGTAGAGGCGCTTCGCCGCCCACGTGTACGCGCCGTCGTGCCGGACGACGTTCAGCAGGAGAAAGGTGTCGCTGCCGTCGTCCGGCGCCAGCACGACTCCACGCCAGAAGTCGTTGATGCGGATGGTCCGCATCCTCGGGTCGCGGGCATTGTTCACCGACTCCAGGTGCAGACCCTTGTCGGCGTACAGTTCGGCGATGGTGAGCTGCTGGAACTTCGCCATCGCCTTGCGTACGCCGGCCTTGACCGGCTTTTCCAGGACGTCGAAGCTCTCCCAGAAGGTGTTGGCGAAGGCGAGCTGAGGCACGGGCGAACCTCCAGGGGTGGGGAGTCGACGGCGGGGGCACTACCGGCCACGGCAGCTGGGCCGGTTCCCACGGCACCCCAGGTCCGGGGCCGCGGAACCGTAAGTGTCGGTGCCGGAGCTTAGACCATGATCAGCTCGTCCGAGACGGGCAACTGGGCCTGGTCGTAGAACCAGCGCAGGTGGTCGAGCAGAGCGTCCCGGGCGTCGGAGTCGGTGAGGACGGTCAGCGGGAAGCCCGGCCGAAGCGCGATCTTGGCGGCGGCGATGTCCACCCCCGGCAACTGGTTCAGCCGCTCGCGCAGCTCCTCCCGCACGGCGACGTCCCCGAACGGGGGCCGGACGCTCAGGTGCTGGAACACGACTTCGAACTTCCCGCTCGGGTAGATCGTCGCCGGCCAGATGTCACCGAGCTCGTGCCTGCGATCGCGGGCCATGAGGAAGCAGGAGGTTTCGCCCCTCGTGCCGTAGAGGAGCGTGCCGCCGATCGCGGTCCAGGCCTCGAGCACGACCTGGGTAGCGGTGGCGACCGCCGGTCCCTGCAGGGCGGTCAACTGCTCGAGGAAGCGTGCGGCGTAGTCGACCTCCTGGTCGACTCGCGGCCGGGGCAGGCGCTCGGGCAGATCATCCGGCGTCACCCCGGCCAGTTGCGCCAGCTCTTCGGTGCCGATCCGCTGGGCCTGGTCCGCGCGGTCGTACTGGTCGAACTGCACGCCCTCGGCGCGCAGCACGTCGCGCGGGTCGTCCGTGCGGTTGGGGTCGGACCAGCGGAAGCCCGGGGAGACCGTGCCCTCGACCTGCAGGACCCGGTGGGCGTTCGGGACAGGGTGGTTGGCGAGCCGGGCACCGACGGGCACTGGAGCGGTGCCGATGAGGGCAGCCAGGTCGCCGTATGTGGTCCATGAGCCTGCCGGCAGCTCGGCGAGGGCCTTGTTCATCACGTCCCAGGGCACCACCGACTGGTCGACAGACTGCTCCGTGGGGCCCGGCCAGAGGGAGACGATGCGCTCGGCGAGCGCATCGGCACGGGCGTGGATCTCGGGCCGGCCCCAGCGGTTCTGGGCGGCGATCTCCTGGTTGAGCATGATCCCGCTCTGGCCGAGCTGGAGGCGCTTGACCGGGAAGGAGTTGTTGCTCAGCTCCGAGTTGTAGCCGGTGAGGGTCAGGTTCCCCAACGTGTGGACCAGGGCTTCGTGCGCCTCACCGAAGTTCTCCTCTGGTCCGAGGTCAGCGGCCAGGATCTGCCGCCATTCGCTGGTGGGGGTCTGCGGCAGCACGTGCTCGATGGTCAGCGAGTCCAGCGCTACCGGCTCCTTGCTGCCGTACGACTCCTCCAGCCACCGCAGCACCAGGTTGCGCTGGTGCGGACGGCCGTTGAGGTAGTAGGGGATCGACCGGACGGAGGCCCGCACACTGTCGTCGGTGGCGTAGTACTTGCGGCCGACCGACAAGTAGGCATGCACCGCCTGGTCCACCGGCAGGTCCCGGTTCATCTCGGTAACGACGGACAGCAGGATCCGATTGATGTTCGCGGTGGCCCGACCGATCACCAGGCGGCGAACGAAGAAGCTTTCCACGTACAGCATCGCCGAGGCGACCTCGGCGGACGTCGCGGTGCCGTGCTCGCGGCGGTCCAGCAGGTGCAGCAGCAGCGGGTAGACCGTGGTCGTACCCCAGGCGCTCAGCCGCTCCAGCCGCCGCCGTACGTCCGGGTCCTGCTCCTCACCAGGATGGAGGATCACCCGGAGCAGGGCCCCGAGGCGACTGAACCGCTGTACCTCCGCCTCGATCTCCTCCTCGGACCGCAGCCGCTCAAGCCGGGTCTGCTGCGCCGCGTAAATGTCGGTCTGCTTGATCCGCGGGTCGCGGTGGACCAGGTCGAGCCAGAAGAGCAGCTCCAGCTCCGCCGACGTCAGCCGACTCTGCAGCGGCAGCCATAGGGCCCGGTAGACCGTCTCGCCCCGGGTCGGCAGCCGCATGAATAGGTAGTTGCGCAGCAGGTCGCCCTGGGTGAGCTTCAAACCGGTGTTGTTCAGCGACTCGAAGATCCGGTAGACGTTGTCCCCCGGCTGCGCGGTGACCGACACCAGTGCCAGGCCCGAGATGACGGCGCTTTCGATGCGCTCGATGTCCAGCGGGTCGTCCGGGTCGTCGGCCGCGGCGAGCTGGGTGGCGAAGAACTGATAGGCGACACCCACGGGGTCGACGCCCCCGGCCTGCGGGGTGGATTCCAGACAGGCCACGTAGGCGTCCCGGTCGGCCTGGGTGGGAACCAGCTTCCACCGGCGCTGCCCCTGCTCCCATGGGTTCGTCAGGTACTGCTGGTTGAGACGGTCGCGGTGCTTCGGGTCCTCGTGCTGCGCCCGATGGTCGCGAATGGCGCAGAGCAGGATGGTCAGGCTGGTCAGCCGCTGCTGGCCGTCGACCACCAGAAACTCGGCGAGGCCCGCCGGACCGTTCGCGGGGCTGGGCGCGAGCACGAGCGAGCCGATGAAGTGCGTGGCGCCCGGGTTGTCCAGCCGATCGTCGGCGAGCTTGCGCACGTCCTCCCACAGTCGCGTCAACTGTGCCTTCGTCCACGAGTAGGTGCGCTGATACAAGGGCACTTGATACTGCTTCGTCCCCTCCAACAGACCTTGAAGCGTGGTCTCCGCTGCCGCGACCATCCTCGACCCCCTCTACTTCGGACCGGCACCCGAGCCGGAAAGAAAACAAATCAACGTCCGACAAAGCAACCGACGTCAGCCGCAGCCCGCGGAGTCAGAGCCCGAAAACCTTCTGGGCGAGGTTCCGCCAGGCCGGGAAGTCCACCCCACCCCGATCGTCTGTCACGACCAACATGCCCTGGTCCCCGCCGCCATCCTCCGCCGGCCGGATCCCGTTGCGGGCGTACCAGTCCTTCTTGAGCTCCCACTTCGCCGCGTACCGAGGGTCGGCAAGCATGCCCAGGTGCTCCCAGACCACCTTCTCGCCCAGGTCCGTGTCGATCGTGAAATCGGGTCGAACGGTTCTGCCGTCAGCGCCGGTGAACGGGGTTTCGTAGTCGTAGGACACACCGAGCTGGTGCAGCAGATTCGCGATCAGCAGCTCGCTCTTGCTGCGGACCAGTTCACCGCGGTCGGTGCGGTGCACCAGGCCGCGGTCGACCACGGCGTCGCCGACCTGGATGGGTTCCGACGGCACGAAGAGGTTCGTCAGCCGACCGGCGGTGTCGGAGTAAACGGCGGAGCCGCGCTTGGCGACCTCGTCGAGGTCGGCCTCGTGCAACAGGATCACCTTGCCCTTCTGCCGGGTCAGGGCGGTGTAGAGCAGTTCCCGACTCAGCCCCGCAGCCTCCGCCGGCAGCACAACAACGGTGATACCGAATTCGCTGCCCTGCGACTTGTGGATGGTGATCGCCCAGGCGAGTTCGAGCATCGGCGCGCGAGCGTCGTCGGACCAGTCGTAGAAGTCGTACTTGACTCTCTCGCGGCCACTGAACTCGATCTCGGTCTTGTTCGGCGGCCAGGTGACCCACTTGGAGCGGGTCTGACCGACCACTACACCCAGCTCACCGTTGGCGACGAAGCGCTCCGCGTCCTTCGGGTAGATGCGGGACTGCTTGAACTGGTGGTTGCGGATGTTGATCACCTTGTCGCCGACAACAATGCGTTCCGGGCCGATCGGCTTGGCGTTCCGCCGCTTCGGCCCGACCGCCTGATCGAGGGCGCCAGCGCCGAAGGCGTCCTTCAGCGCACGGTTGATCTCGATGGTGCCCCAGCCCCGGCTACGGACCGGTGACAGGATCTGCCAGGCGTCGGCGCGGCCTCCCGCGCCGGGCGGAAAGTAGAGATTTCCCTTGGCGGACACCGTGCCGCCGTAGCTGCGGCCGAACGCCGTCGCCAGTTCCTCGTCGGACGCCGTCCTCATCTCCTCGACCTCCTCCCGCAGGACGGCGAGCAGGGTCGGGAACAGTTCGCCACGGCCGTACCGAACGGCGCGCAGCGTCGGCAGCTGCTCGCCCTCTCGCAGCCGCTCCCAGACCAGGTCGGCCGCCGGGGACAGCTCCCCGTCGGCGAACCAGCTGGCCAGAACCAGGTCATCGCGTTCCGTGCCGACCTGACGGCGGGGGATGGTGAGTTCGGCGTAGCCGGGCCCGCACCGTGGTGAGCGGGTGGCGATGTCGTCCGGCGCGAGTCGACGCACGATGTCGACGAAGGGACGACCGGCGCCGATCGGCGGGAGCTGCCGGGGGTCACCGACCAGCACCAGCCGCTGCACCCCGGTGACCGCGTCGAGCAATGCTGCGAGTTGCTCCTCGGTGAGCATGGACGCCTCGTCGACCACCACGGTCTTGTAGGTCTTGGACCGGGTCTGCACGTCGCCGGTCACCAGGTAGCGCTCGGTCCACGGGTCGTATCGCTTGGTCGAGATCAGGAATTGCGCCAGAGTGACCGCCGGGGCGTCGACCCGCTGCGCCAGCTGCACCCGGGCCTTGCCGGTGGGGGCGACCAGGAGCACTCCCCCGGCGGCCACCGACTCGGTGTGCCGCAGCACCTGCAACAGAGTCGTCTTTCCCGTTCCCGCCGAGCCGATGAGGACGCTGATCCTCGACGAGTAGAGCGTGTTGAGGGCCGCCACCTTCTCTGCCCGGGCACGCTCCTCGGCGTCCCGTTCGTCCGTAGAGAGGGTGTCGTCCATGGGGCCCAGCAGCGCGTCGAGACGTACCGCGAAGTCGGGTGCGCCGGCGATGGGAGCCGCCTTGAGACGGCGCTCGGTCTGATCGCGGATGACGTCCCCGACCCGGGTCAGTTCGGCGAGCTGCAGGGCCGGCGCACCGTTGGGCAGGATCACCCCGGTCAGCGGCGCATCCGTGGGCAGGCTCTGCGCGGAGAGGTGATGGGCGTCGAGGACGTCCGCCGTGACCGGGCACGGCGCACTGAGCGTCCGCTCTCGGATGCTGTTGACCACGTCGACCTGAGGTTGAAGTGTGTGCCCGACCGCCTTCGCCCGTTGCAGCTCGTCGATGATGAGGGCGCGTAACCGGCGCGCGTCGAGGCTGTCGTCCATGGCACTGGGCTTGGGCAGCGGGAACGCGGAAGCCAGGGCGGTGTCCGGGAAACATCCCCGGTCGATGACGGCGAGAGGTACGCCTTCGGGCTGGTCGCGGTCGGCCTCATACAGCCGGTACGGGTTGGCGATGATGTCGTCGTCGTGGAGCGCGGGGTCGCGTCGCTCGACGACGAAGAACCTCTCGGCCTGATCCTTGGTCAGCGAGAAGCGGCTCAGCAGTTGCAGCAGTTGCCTCCGCTCGGGCCTGAGGGCCTTCCAGGTCGTGCGCAGGGTGGGCGTCAGGTGTGTTTTCGCGGTCAGACCGAGCCGGTCCGGGTCCGCCATCGCCGCCTCGAGCGTCTGCCAGGGATCGGTACCGGAGCCAGAAGCTGCGGCGACCATGTGGGCGAACGTCACGTACTGCGGGACGCCGAGGGCGGCCAGGACGCTGGCGAGGCCGGGACGCGGCCCGCGCAGCTTCCACAGCCGGTTGAGCTGCTCCTCCAGCCAGTCGAAGCCGAGCACGCCCGCATCGTCGCCGAGGATCCGTCTGGCGGCGCGTCCCGCCGCCATCAACGCGAGCAGTCCGTCGATGGCGAGGTCGTGACTGACGTGCTCGGTGACGTAGGAGAACGCCTCCCAGCCGCCCTCCGGCGCGAAGGCCAGGGCATCGCTGATGTCGACGCCCTTCCGGTCGCGGGCCTCAAGCAGCGCCTGATACGGCAACAGGAAACCCCGCTGCTGGTCGGGGCGCAGGGAGTGCCCGATGGTGGTCTCCCACATCTGTGCCGGGAAGGGCTCCCCACCGCTGCTGCGGTAGGCCCCGGTCGGCGTGACAGCGGTGACCATCGCGGCACCGACGAGCAGCCGGCGGGAGTCGTCGGTGAGCGGACTGTGCTTGGCGTAGAAGAAGACGATGCTGCGCTCCGGCTGCACGGAGCTGAAGAAAGCGTCCAGGATCGCCCGCTGGTTGTCGCCGTGCATCGTCCACGTGGTGTCTCCCCAGCCGGTGATGGTGTCCACCCGCTCCTCCAGCTCGGGCAGCAGGCCGAGCCGGCGCTCCTCGTTCACCGCTTTGGCTCCCTCGCGGGACATCCAGCGGAAAGGCACCGCCTGGGCGGAGTACGGCGGCATCGTCTGCGCGGTGGGCTGAAACGTCGCGAAGGCCGGCGACTTCTGCGTGAAGGGGTGCGTGCGCTGGAACGGGATCACCCGGGGCGACATGAAGGTGGCCCGTTCCGCCACGCAGGGCGGAGCGTCGGCGAGGGGGAGGTCGGCGATGTCCCGCCCGGCGTTGCGCTGCTCATGGTCGTCACGGCGGTTCTGGCCGATGTTCTTGAGCAGCACGCAGGTGCCGTTGCCGTGCGGTTCGGCGCAGACCGTTCCCCTCCAGCCGCTGTCGTGCCAGGGCACGCGAATGGAGATGTGCTCGATCTGTGCCGCGGTCTCACCCATGACGCTCTCCTCAGTCGACGCCGCCCCCGGCGGCGGTCACGTGAACGGTTCGGTGCTGCGGTGCGGTTCGCCGATCGGTGGTGTGTTTTATCGAGAGTCGGGCCGGCGCAGCCCAGAGAGCAGGTCGGCAATCTCCTGAGCGCTGGGGTGGGTGGCGCTGTGCAGCCGGGTCAGGTCCGCCAGGAGGCGGGTCAGGGTCTGCTCGGCGGCGTGCCGCTGACCGGCGCCGAGCTGGAGCAGGCCGATCTGGCGGCGCAGCTCCAACGTGCGTGGGTCGTCCGCGCCGAACGCCTCGGTCTCGTCCCGCACGAGTGCTTCGAGCTGCCGCAACGCCTCGCTGGTCTCGCCGAGGAGCGCGCGGCAGGTGGCGCCCCGCAGCCGACAGTGCAGCGCGAGATCAACACGGGGACCCTGCTCCCGGGCGACATCCTGGGCGAGACTCTCGTACGCCGGGGCAGCCCGCCGGTAGTCGCCTTCTTCGAAGAGCGCGTCGGCCAGGTCGAGCCGGGCACGTACCACGTCCTCGTCGGCCCCGCCGAGGGCGGTGATCGCCGGCGCGACCGCGGCGGCGAGGACTTCCGCGGCCTGGCCGTAGCGGGACGACCCGACCAGCCGACCGGCTTCCGCCCGGGCACGCCGCAGATCCGAGCGCCCGATCCCCGACGCCTCGCCTCGCCGCCGCTGGGGCGGTGCTGGCGGCTTGACCGGCTCAGTGGTGGGCGCGGGCGGCAGGATCGGCCCGGCGGGCGGCGGCGCGGAGGCTGAGGTGAACACCCGCGCCAGCATCGAGCCGTACATCCGGGTGGGGCTCACCGTCGACACCCCATCAAGGATCCCCGGGATCGGCCCGAGACCGGTGGCGAAGGGAAGCAGACGGTCGTAGACGACCTGGGCGCTCACCGGCCGGTCCTCGGGCTTCTTCTGCAGCAGATGCAGCAGCAGTTCCTCCAGGCCGGCGGGTACGTCGTCCCGTACGCCGCGCACCGGCAGCGGCTTGTGACTGACCTGCTTGCTCCACACGTCGTAGGAGGTGGACCCGGTGAAGAGCCGCTCTCCGGTCAACATCTCGTGCAGAGTGCAACCCAGCGCGTAGAGGTCGGTGGCGGGGCCGCTGATATTGGTCTCGATCTGCTCGGGCGCCATGTAGGCCGGCGTGCCGGGCGGCAGCCCGGTGGCGGTGATCTTCGAGAAGTCGGAGAGGGTGGGCGCCGCAGCGAGTCCGAAGTCGAGCACCTTGACCGCACCGTCGGGCTGGAGCATGAGGTTGCTCGGTTTGAGGTCGCGGTGCACGAGCGAGGCCTGATGTGCGGCGGTGAGGACCGCACAGACCTGGGCGGCGATCCCGGCCGCCCAGCCGATGGGCAGCGCACCCTGCTCGGCTACCAGGTCGGCGACGCTGATCCCCTGGATGCACTGCATGACGAGGTAGGGGCGACCCTCGTGTGAACCGACGTCGTACACGGCCGGGACACCGGGGTGTTCGAGCCGGGCAGTGATCCGCGACTCGCGGACGAACCGGCGGATGTAGTCCTTGTCCTGCTCACCGTTCGGGAAGCGGATGAACTTCACCGCCACGTGCCGGTCCAGTTTGGTGTCGTGTCCCAGCCACACCTCGCCCATGCCGCCACGGCCGATGGGCAGGTCGTCCAGCTCGTACCGGCCGTTGATCAGCATCCCCACCGCGACAGCCCTTCCCGTTCTCGATCCACCAGCATGCGCAGGCTAGTCCGCCACCGTCGGGCGCAGGGTCCCGTCGCTGAGACCGACGAACCCCCGCTCGACGAGTTCCTCCCCCAGAGCCGTCGCCTCCCGCAACTGCGCCTCGAATGCCATCAACCGACGGAACGCCGCTCCGATCCGGCGCTGCTCCGACAGGGGCAGCCGGGGCAGCCGGGACCGACGGATGTCGAGGCGGCTCGCGAGGGACGAACCGCCGGAACCCGAAGCAGGCTGAGCGGCCCGCAGGAAGCCGGCCAGGAAGTACGGATCCAACTGGTCCGGGTCGACCCGGAGCAGGTAGAGCCGCGGGCCGAGCAGCGGGCCGCCTTCGGCGACGACATGGACAGCGGACGCTCGTGGTGCGAGGGGTGTCACCACGTCGCCCGCCTTCAGAGTGACCGCACCGGGTAGGGGCACGGCTGTTCCGGATGCCGGACGCCCGAGCCGTACGTCCCGGGCGGTGAGCACCGGCGCGGGTCCGTCCTCGGCCGTACCCATCTTCATCGGAGCCTGCCGGATCGTGACCGCGCCCGTTCTGACCAGGTCGCCGACTGTGGTCATCATCGGGACGTCGGGCGAAGGGATGTCGGTCAGACCTGGCAGTGTCGGCACGAGGGCATCGACCGCTTTGCTCAGCGCCGCCAGAACGGGTGGGAACGCGGACGGTGGCGTGCCGGCGGCAGCGAGGTGCCGTGCCGGCGAGAGGTCGACGTCGTCATCCAACAGGTCGATGATCGGCACTGCCCGGCTCCCGGCCGGCAGCTCGGACCCGGCGCAGAAGGCTGCCCAGGCCTGGACGGCACCTGCTGGTTCGGAGCAGGCGTCGACCATGAGCACCTCGTCGGGGCGCCGCGCTCCGTCGGGGCGCTGCATCAGCCACAGATCCGGGGCCACCGCCCCGGCCGGCCCGGTCGCCGGCAGGCAGATCACCGCGCGCAGCGCCCCGGCTCGAAGCAGGTTGCTCCTGATGCGTCGGCCCGAACGTCGGCTGGCGACCGCGCCCGGCACGAGAAGCGCGACCCGCCCCCCGGGCTTGACGTGCCGCAGGCAGTGCTGCGCCCAGGCCAGTTCCGGTTCTCCCCGGGGTGGCAGGCCGTACTCCCAGCAGGCGTCGCCGGTCAACTCGTCGTGGCCCCAGGACCGGTCTGCAAAGGGCGGGACGCACACCACCGCGTCGAACAACTCCCCGGCGTACGCATCGGATCGCAGCGAGTCCGACACGGCGACCCGGGCGTCGCCAACGTGCAGCAGGAGCTTGGCGGTGGCGATGCGGGCAGCCGTCCGGTTCGCCTCCTGACCGCGGAATTTCCGGGCCGGGCTGTCGGTAGCGGCCAACAGGAGGGTGCCGATTCCGCAGGCCGGGTCGAGAATCGTCTCCGCCTCCGACGCGACCAGTGCGACCATGAGCGAGGCGAACGCAGCGGGCGTGACGGTGTGGCGGCGGGAGTTGACCTCCAGGTAACGCTGGCAGAGGAAGTCGAAGACGGCCAGGGACCCTTCCTGGGCGGCTGCCTCGGCGGCCAGGCGGACGATGGTCACCGCATCCTGGTCCGGTGGGTCGGTGATGAGGTGCGCGAACTCCGGGACGACCGCCCGTGCGGTCTCGGCCAGCCGGTGCACCACGACGGCGTCAGGCTGATCGGCGAGGCTCTTCCAGCCGGCCGGATCCCGCTCGAGGAAGACCAGGAAGCCGCCGAGGTAACCGATCCGGTCGCCCAGTTGCAGGTCTGCGGCGCCGCGCAGCGACTGCCAGAGACGGTCGACGAGGGTGAGCTGGAACGGCTTGTCGTGGCGGCGCAGCCAGTCCTCGACCTCAGCCAGGGCGAAGAGGGGGCTCGCGGAGCTGCCGCCGACGGGCGTCGGGAAGTCGGGAAAGCGCCGCCGCCAGTTGCTGACCGCCGCGCGCCCGACGCCGGCCAGCCGGGCGATGTCGCCGGTGGCGACAGTGGAACCGTCGGACATGGTCACCGTCCCTGCCCGGACGTCTGGAGTCGGGCCAGTACCCCGCGGGTCTGCAGCTCCGCGATGTGCTCGGCCGCCCGCTGCGGTGCCGTGCCACCGCGTACCAGCAGCCCCGCCTCGATGTTGCGGTTGACGCCGGACTGGGTCAGGTTGGCGCTGGACACCAGCAGGACCCGCCGGTCGGCGACGGCGATCTTCGCGTGCATCTTGGCGTGGTCCTCGGCCCGCCGCTCGACCGGCCAGTGCCACACCTGAACGCCGGACAGGTTCGCGAAGGCGGCGGCGGGTTCCGCACCGTTCAACGCGCCGCCGGCCCCGGCGAGCGTCTCGACCACGACGGTCACGGCCACACCGCGTGCGACCGCCGCCGTCAGCGCGGCCAGCAGCGGCGGGTAGGGCTTTGCGGAGTACGTCATCAGCAGCAGCTCCGCATGAGCCTCCGCCACCAGGTCGACCAGCACCTGGGCGGTGGCGCGCACCGGCACCGGGTGGCTGCTCGGTCCGCTCCACACCGACTCGATGCGTACCGCCGCCGACCGCTGCGCATGCCCGGCGGCCAGCCCACGAAGGTAGGCCGCCGCCTGCACGCTCGGTAGCCCCGAGGCACACTGCGCGGCCAGCACCGCCCCGGCTGCCTCGGCGAAGCCGGGCACCGGGACGGCGTGCCGGACGGCCTGCTCCGGCGAGCCGTCGCCGAGGCGGTCGGCCAGCACCCGCAGGTGTCCCGGGCCGAGCCGGTGCACCGCGGCCTCGGCCGCCGCCTCGAACGCCGGGTGCCAGCTCATGGCAGTTCGGGGAAGAGCGCCAGGTCCGGCTTGTCGATCGGTACGACGAATCGCCGGTCCAGGAACCGGTTGCCGCGTTCGCAGGTCGTCTCGGAGACGAAGAGGCAGACGTGGCAGGCGGCGCCGTGCAGGAAGTCCGCCGGGTCCTGGGGCAGCCGTTCGGCGCAGAGCGGGTCCGACGAGCAGTGCATCGCGTCGGCGAGGGCCCGCCGGGTGAGCCGGACAAGCGAGTCGTGCTCGGCGAGCGACACCAGCCCGCCGAGAGTGCCTTCGGCGTCCGGCACGGCGGTGTAGATGAGGATGCCCGCGCGCTGCGGGTCGGCCTCGGTGCCGGAGTAGATCCGTTCGGAGAGACTCGCCGAGCTGTAGCCGCACTCCAGGGAGATGGTGCGGATCAGCAGGTGTGACAGGGTGTGCAGGGCGATGTAGCGCTCCCCGGGCCAGAGGTGCATCGGGTCGAACGGTCCGGCGATGCGACCGGAGTAGCGGTTCTTGCGGAACCGGGCGTACGCGTCCCGGTGTTCCTGCATGACCTCGGTGTACTCGATTCGCTGCTCCCAGGCGGCGAGCAGGTCCTCCGGCAGGCGCAGGAAGATGCCCTCTCCGCGTACCTCGCTGGCCGGCACCCAGGTCGCCGCGCCCTTGGATAGCGACGCGCGGGTGACGAGGTCGGGGTCTTCCGGGTCGGGCGAGTCGAGTCGGGTGAAGCCGACCAGTGCGCGGACTTCGCGAAGCCGTTCGGCCTGGATCACGTCGGCGTAGACGTTCTTCAGCTCGCCGGGCACACCGTCGGGGTCGCGGCGGAGGGTGAAGTCGTCCGTGGCCGGCGGCAGCTGCCCGGCGGAGAAGATCTCCCATTCCGGCGTACGCAGGTCGGGGTAGCCCTTCTCCTCCTCGTCGCTCTTGGCGCCGGTGCGGTGCCGCTCGATCGCCGCCCAAATCTCCTGGTCGCTCCACTTTTCCAGCTCGCGGAAAGCCGGTACGACCGTGCGCAGGTACGGCAGCATGTCCACGTTGGGAACACCTTCCAGGGCGGCCCAGTGCTGTTCCACCTTTGCCTGGAGTTCGCTCGCGCCGGTGCGCGGCACGGCCAGGGCGGAGAGGGTCTGCGCGAACCACTGGTTGGACGCGCCGACGACCAGGAGCTTGAGTTCGGCACCGCCGCAGCCCTTCGGGTCGAAGTCGCCCAGGTGCGGCCGACGGCCACGGCAGCGGGGAAGCTTCTCCGCGCCGCGCGGACCGAGGACCTCCTTCATGTTGCGGCGGGCACCGCAGGGCGCGCACTTGATCTCGACGTTGGCGCCCAGGTTGCCGCCGCGGTCGTCCATCTTCAGCTTCGGATGGCTGGCGTTCGGGCAGGCGCCGCCCTGGTGGACGAAGTGGGCGTACGGGAAGTCGTCGAGGTGGCCGGCGGTGCAGGCGAGCACGAACCGGGCACCCACCGCCATCGGTCTGCGCCCCGACTTCTTGCGGCTGCACACGGTGTGAAAGAAGCGGGCTTCGTGTGGCTTACGCGGCTTGGAGTTCTCGAAGCCGAAGACGTTCGAGTCGATTGGCGCCAGGTCGTCGCAGGCCGTGCAACGCAACCACCCGGGAAACGGCGTGATCGGCACCCCGACGCGGCCGGCCGGGCCGGTCGGCTCTCGGTCGGTACCGTCCAGCCACGGCGCCGGACGCAGTTCCTTGACCGAACGCAACCCCAGCGCCCGCACGGCGGCGAGCAGCCGGGGCTCCACGATCTCCTCCCACTGGGGCACAACCGAGTAGTTCCAGTCGTCGAGCCCTCGGACGAGAACGGAGAAGTTGGGCAGGTCGACGATCGAGCCGACGCCGGTGGTGAACATCAGGTGGCTGGGGCGGACGGCACCGACCCGCCGGAAGTAGTTGGCGGCCATCAGTTGCCCTTCCCGGTCAGCGTCGATTCGCCGAGCTCATCCCCGTCGGGCAGATCCTCATCCCGTTTACCGTCGGTCTGCGGGCCGAAAGACCACTCTGGCGTGCCGTACTGCGGGTTGAAGATCTCCCCACCGGCAGGCAGCACCAGGTTGATCTCGTTCTCGGTCTCCCGCATGGACTGCCCGACCGTCAGGCCGGTCCACCGCCCGCCACCGGCCACGGTCAGCAGGCCGTCCAGCTTCTGCTGCTTGAACGTCCCCTCGGAGTAGCCGAGCCGCGACGAACCGGTCTTCTTCTTGTTCCAATCGTCGCGGAGCCGGTTGATCCGCTCCTGGAGGTAGTCGCGCCCGCGCGTCCCGCTGATCGCCTCGGCGCGGGCCAGCAGCCGGCCGATCACCCGCTGCACCTCCGGGCCGTCGAGCGGCACGTCGTGGGCGTCGGTGTTGCGGGAGAAGCTGTCCTCGCCGTTGCGCACGGCCGCGACGAGGGTCGCGGTGGTGCCCCGATCCAGCGCCCGCCGGGTATACGGGGTGACCGACAGCGCCTCCACCTGACGGTAGAAGGTCGCGTGGTAGTACTCGAAGTCCTCGTAGTGAGCCAGGTCCCGCGGCCTGGTCCAGTTGTAGAGCGTGACCACCAAACCGGGCCGCTTCGCGTCGCGGCCGACCCGAGAGGAAGCCTGAATGTACTCGGCAGTGTTCTTCGGCTGCCCGGTGACGACCATCAGGCCGAAGCGGGACACGTCGACGCCGACCTGGAGCATCGAGGTGGCGAGCACCGCGTCGACCGGCACCCGGTTCTCGTCCTGCCGTTGGTAGAAGCTCTGGGTGACCGGGTGCAGGGACAGCTTCGGGTTCGACGCGGTCTTGGCCTTGAACGCGTCCCGCATGTCCTCCAGCACGGCCCGCCGTCGGGCAGAGGTGTCGAGCTCCGGGTCGAAGCCGTTCTCCAGCCGCTTGAGCACCTCGCTGATGTCGGCGGAGGAGACCCGGGAGGTGAGTTCCTGCACGTTGAGCATCTGCGTGCCGGCGATCCGGTCGGAGAGGCCCTTGCGCCGGCCGTGGCTGCGGACGCGGGTGGTGACCTGGTCGTCGAGGAGACGGCGCATGCCGGCCAGTTCACGGGTGGCGCTGAAGTAGCCGACGGTGGTCATGTACGGGTCGGCCGGCTGCCCGTACGTGTCGAAGAGAGTCTGCCCGGCGATGAGCAGGATCTCCGAGACGCGGATCTCCGCCGACTTCATCCGGACCCCGTGCGCGCAGACGCCCAGGTAGCGGCGGCCGGGGTTCTGCACGGTGACCGGTACCTGCCGGCTGAAGAACGTGTCAGTGATGTCGATGACCGGCGGCGGGAAGACGGCGAGCTGTCGGCCGAAGACGCCGAGCACCTGCTCCCGGGCCCGCTTGGTGGTCGCCGTGGACGCCACGATCTTCGGCCCGGCCTCGCGGCCGCCCGGCAGCGACCAGGTACAGAGCTGATCGACGGCCGCCTCGAACAGGCCGACGATGGTGCCGAGCGCACCGGAGATGAGGTGCAACTCGTCCTGGATGATCAGGTCCGGCGGGCGCAGCCGGACGACCGGCTCACTGGTGACCGCCGGCAGCTTTCCCTTCTTGTTGTGCCGAGCCCCGCAGCCGGTCTTCGCGTCGAGGTCGTCGTGCCGGTAGCCGTGCCGGGGGCAGCGCTCCCGGACCCGGCCGAAGAGCATCCCGGCGAAGCCCCGCCAGGGCAGCTGGGCGAGCTTGTCGACGGTGGCGATGACCAGGCTCGGGGCGTACCGGTAGATCTCCTCGTCGATGGTGAGGATCGGCAGGCCCTCGGCGGAGCGGGTCCGGGAGAACGGGCAGGCATCCGCGCCTTCGGCCTCCGGGCAGAAGACCAGGACCCGCCGCTCGTCCTCGCGGACGGTCAGGTCACGCTCGGCGCGCAGCTTCGACCCGCACCACGGGCAGCTCAACGTCTGCAGGACGTTGGTGAACTTGCCGTTGCCGACCTCGCGCGCCTCCGCGATCTGCTCGGAGGCTTCGGTGAACCAGTTCGGCGACACCCCGCCACCGACCCAGAGCCCGATCCGGAACGGCTCCGCACCCCAGGTGCGCTCCGCCAGCCTACGCAGCACCTCGGCGGCGCAGACCAGGGCAGCGGCCCGCTGGAACTGCTGCGCGGTGAGCAGCCGCAGCGTGTACCGCATCAGCACGGCCACACCGCCCGCGCCGCTACGGGCGTCCGCACCGGCACCGACCACGCCCTGGAGACGGCGGATCGCGAAGGTGAAGGCGGTCAGCCCGAGGTAGGCCTCCGTCTTGCCACCACCGGTGGGGAAGAAGAGCAGATCGACGGTGGCGTCCCGGTCGGCGGCGCGCTCCGGATGCGCCGGGTCGGTGATCGACGGCAGATTCAGCAGTACGAACGCGAGCTGGAACGGGCGCCAGGAGGCGGCCGCGGCGCCGCGCGCCTCGATGGCAGCTCTGGCCTTCGCGTACGACAGGCCCTGCTCCTCGCGGAGCCGGGCTACCTCGCTGTGTCGACGTTGCAGCGCCATCGCCTCGTTGGCGAAGCGGAAAGCGGCGATGGCGTCGGCGTGCTTCTCGGTCTCCGGATCGGTGAGCAGCGCGATGCCGGCACGGATCCGCTCGGCCGCTCGACGCGCGTTGAAGACGGCAGTCACGGCGGCGGGGCGCAGCGGCTCCGGCAGGCCAGGAATCTTGGCCTCCTCGTCGTCCAGCCAGTCCTCGTACCCGTCGGCCAGTGGTGCGAGCCGGGTGCGGAGCCGGTCGATGTCGGCGGTGGCGAGGGCGTCCATGGACAGTTCCACGCCCGCCAGGCCGCTGTCCGCGCCGACCTGGGCGACGGTCGCCGGCACGTTGTGGGTGGGCAGCCAGGTGGTGGCAAGCCGGTACGCGCAGCGCTCGCCCTCGCGCACCGACGGGTGAACGGCGACGTTGCGGCCGGAGGCATAGCGGCGCTGCGACCGGTAGAGCAGCCGCAGGTGCGTCTCCTCCAAGTCGTCACCGACGCCGTGCACCCCGTCCAGCGGGTCGTCGATCGGCAGGAAGACGGCGGCGGCGCCGTCCAGCGCGCTCACCATGAGGGCGGCCTGGAACAACCAGGCCGTGTCACCGTTGCTGGTCGCCTCCAGCTGGGTATTGATCAGGGCGAGCTGCACGACCCGACTGCCGTCGCGCGGCCGGACCTCGACGGCCAGGTGCACGCCCGGATCGTCCTCGTCCGGCACCGTCAGCGGCATCCGGTAGGACGACTCGCTGTCGAGGCGGACCTCCTTCCGATACGACAGCGGCTCGCGGTACCAGACCCGGCGCTTCTTGCCCTTCTCGTCCTCAGACTCGCGCAGGTCGTAGCGGCCCCAGTCGGCGGTCACGGTGAGGACGTCGACGTCGCCGGGGACGGCGAACGACAGGCCCATGGACGAGGCCCACATCTTGCCCAGGTTCTGCGGGGTGACGACCTCAGGAAGCTCGGCCTCCGCGCCGTCACCCTGGACGGCGGCGTCCACGTCCGCCACCTCGGCCGCCTCGCGGCGGTCGGAGCGCGGGCGCTGCTTCGGGCCGAGCATCCCGACGAGGTACCGCTCGCGCGGGCCCATCGCACCAGGGCGGAACTCCTCGCGCTCGCCGTCCCACGGGCCGAGCAGATCCCGCCCGATCAGCTCCTCCAGCTCGTCGCGGACCTGGTAGGAAGACACGTTGGGGAACGTCTGCGGCACGTCCAACGGCGGGATCAATACCGACTGATCGGCGTCATTGGAGCCCGAGATGGAGAGTATCTGCTGCTCGCCACGGGGATGCGGGAAGAGACCGCCCTGTACGTCGACCATCAGAACAACGTCCCTTCGGCGACTGTCGCCTTGCGGCTGATTTTCTTGTCGTGCAGCCCCTTGGCCCTTTCCTCGGCGTAGCGCTGATGGTTGAGTTCGAGCAGGCGATCGAGAATTTCCCGCTGCACCGCTGGGCCGACGGTGTATCGACTCTCACCATTGAGCTGGTGAAAGCCGTGAGCCAGCCCCCTCTCCAAGAGTTCGCTCCAGCCATACGCGCGGCATACCGCTTCGTCAATCCTGAGATGCACTTCCCGGAGTGCTCGGATATCCGAACTCTGGCCGTCCTCCCTGTTGAAGAGGTTGTAGATGTCAGTCATTCCATTGCGCCTGTCGAGCATGATATCTCTTCGCAAATTATCCAACCGCTCGCCCATCTGGTGCAGTTCGGCCGTGAAGGGCGGCAGGGGCAGGGGATCAAAAACACTAGACGGCGTATATCGGATTCGAGTCTCAAGGCTCGAAGCCCGATCTAGCATCCAGAGAAAGTGGGGAGCGCTGGAAAGGAAGGCCAGCAGCGCAAACTCATCGGAGGCCTCGCGCGGGACAAAGATAATGACACCTTCGCTGAACACTTGGTCGGCAGAGACTCGGACCGGTAGAGCAATTTTGCTGTGCCGCGTTATGACGAGAGCATTCTGCCGGTTACGAAGGGCCGAGCGCAGGCCGGGCCTACCGTTCCAGAACTTCCACCACTCATGAACCATGCGCGGGTACTTCTTAGCGTCTTTGCCGAGCCGGAACGGAAGTACTCGCTCCTTTACAAGGCGGTAGGCAGAAACGAAATTCTGCGCCTGCAACTCAGTCATTTCGCCGAAGTCGACGATGTACCGACTGGCTTTTACGCCAGGATTGTCGGTTACGTCGGCGCCGCCAAGGAATGACCGAATCACCTTCCCGCTTTCGGAGAACCTGAGTACGTTCGCCTCTTGCTCGGATAGAATGAAGCCGTCGCCCATATGACTGACGCCATTGAACGCGATCCCCGCGTTTGCCGCAAGCGAAAAGGGCTTCGCGTAGCTAGTTGCCGGCCTGAGTGACCCATCAATCACTTGCACTACACGGCCGTCGAAGGTCCGCGACCCACGCAACTCAATACCCTCAGCCCTAACGGCGGTGTAGTTAACTACGGTCAAGTTCGCGCCCTTCGCTGGCCAAGCGAAGCTGGAAGCTGCCTGAATAATCGTCAGAGGACCACCAACGTCGTGAAAGGCCACTTTACCTGTCGCACCCTCCGCCAGCGAGTTTGTCGCGACGAAGCCATTTAGGCCCATACGACGCAGCAACGCCACCGCTCGGCGCACGAAGTAGGCAACGATGTCAGTATTAGTTCCTCGGCGGCCACCAGCAACGACTTGGACGAGGTACTCTCGGTACGCGTCACCGAGAGCGGGCGAGATCTTAACACCGCCCAGGAACGGCGGGTTCCCCACAACAGCATGGAAGCCCCCGTCTACAAACACCTCCGGAAACATCAAGGGCCAGTGGAGGGGGCTGCGGTGAAAGCCACCCGAGACGCTATCTTTTGCCAGCCAAGTGGCCCGGTGCTCAATACCGTTGCCCTCAATGTGGCCGTCGGTAATATCGTTAGCAAGCTTCGCCGCCTCAACGGAGCCGCCGTTGAGACCTCGATCCCCCTTGCCGGCGTACGCGAGCGCCGCACCAACCGCCAAATCGGCGAAGAATCGAAGCTGCTCAGTCTTACGTGTGGAGGTCTTGAGGAGTTCGCGCTTCTTGGCCAGCGCCGCCATCGGGTCATCACCCAGCTCTACCTGAGCGATCTTGCGCCGGTCTTCGGCGACCTCCTTGACGAGCGACCGGATGCCGGACGTCCAGTCGAAAATGCTGTCCTCGTGGAGCTTCTGACCCAGTGTCGGGTCCATGTGCATGGTTTCGAGCTGATCCAACGAGGTGATGCCGAGCAGGGAGTCGCCGGCGACCAGGCGGTCGTCGAGGAAGGTGAAGGGACGCTGTGGATCCATGGAGACCAGCCATAGCGACAGCTTCGCCATCTCCACGGCCATCGGATTGATATCCACGCCGTAGAGGCAGTGCTCGATGATCTGGCGCCGCGCCTCGACGATTAGCGGGTCATCGTCGGCGTCTACGGGCCGATCGACGGCGCGCTGCTGGTAGCCGAGCGCCCGCTCGTCGCCCTCCCGCATCCAGGCCCCTACCAGGTGCTTGGCGAGGTAGCGAGCGGCGGCGACCAGGAAAGCCGCCGAGCCCATCGCGATGTCCGCGACCTTGAGCGACAAGATTTGCTCGCTGGTCTTTGGTTTCCACCGATCCTTGTCCGCCGTCTGCAGGGGTCCGGGCTCGTAGAGCAGCGGCTTCAGGGCGCCCTCGACCACCTTCTCCGCGAGCTTCCTCGGGGTGTAATGGGTGCCGCTGTTCTTGCGGAGCGCCGACTCGGTGACGAAGAGCGCGCCGGGCAGGATCACCACTGGCAGCCCGCGCAGGTCCTCACGGACGACCCCAACGAAGGGCAGCAGCCGCTCAGAGAGCGGGTAGTCGCCGCCGGTGACGGCGAGCAGCTTCTTGCGAGCCTCTTCGCGTTCCACCCCGTCGAGCGGTGCCAGCCGCTTGGTCAGCGCCGCGACCGAGCCGATCTTCGAGTCCTTGTACTTCTCCGCGAGCACCTTGGCCAGCGCCGGCACGTCATCAACCTGCCACGCAACGGCCTCCAGGTCGGCGAGCCGGACCTCCTCCTCCAGCCCCTCCTTGCCGATCAGCCCGACCGTCACGTCCTCGGCGCGGAAGCCCTCGAAGGAGAGCAGGCCCTCGTAGACGTACCCGATCTGCTCCACGTCGAGGGCGCGAAAGCTGAGCGTTCGGCGCTCCCGGGACCGGCCGGTGCCGATCTCGACGTACTGCACGGCACGGAGCATGTGCAGCACGGTTCGGTCGTCGATGGTCAGCGGCAGCCACGGGGTGGCTTCCGGGTCGAAGAGCGACCCGTCGTGGCCGTGCATGGTGAGCCGGGGGTGGTCCACGCCGCGGTAGACGGCGTTGAACAGGGCGAGCAGCCGGTGCCAGGCGGCGGAGCTGTGCTCCAGGTCCTCCTCGCTGCCCTCGATGACTCGCTGCTCCATCTCGGCGCAGAGCCGCCCCGCCGAGTACGCCTTCACGTACAGCTCGTTGTCGGCGGGGAGCAGCTTGCGCTCCTCGGCGAAGAGCAGGAAGACGATCCGCATCATCACGGAGACAGCGCCCCGGTAGACCTCGTGCGCGTCGACGTCCTGGAGGCCGCGCCCGCCGAGTTCCCGGTCCCGGACGTCGGTGCGGCCCATCGCGGCCACCAGGAGTTCGACGGCTTGGCGGACCTGCACGCCGAGCGCCTCGGTAATCTCCTCCTGGCTGCCGAGGCTGGCCCGCAGCAGCGGCACCGGCCGCTCGGCGTCAGGGACGCCGAAGAACCGGTGCCGGGACAGCAGCGAGACGAACGCGCGGACCACGTCGCGCTCGGCCGCCTCGGGCCAGGCCACGGCGTCGAAGACGGCGGTGGTGGTGACGCCGCCGCGCGGCGCCCAGACCAGCGTCCACCAGCGTCCGTCAGTGACCAGACCCAGCTCGATGTTGTGGTGCCGGCACAGGTGGGCGAGCCGGTCGACCGGGGTCGCCGCCCACGCGGAATCACGAATCCGGGCGGTCGGCTGGCTGCCGGCCGGGCAGATCATCCCCAGCATCCGTACGCTGTCGGGCTTGATCTCCTCGCCCGGCTCGACGAGCGCGAACGACGGGCGCAGCTCGGTGTCGTGCTCGGCGACGGTGTGCCCGAGCCCGTCGAGCCCGTCGGTGTGCAGGGTGTCGCCCCAGCCGAGCAGCTCACGCAGCACGTACCCGATCCAGGGCTGCTGGCCCGCGTTGATGTCGGCCTGCCAGGTGGCGTGCTCCTGGCGCAGCCGCTCGCGGGTCTTCTTGTCGAGCGCGTCCAGGCTCGGCCAGGTGGCGCGGAGCACCGGCAGGCTCAGGAACGGGCCGCTGACCTCGACCAGGCTCAGCCAGTTGCGATGCTGCTCGGCGCCGTCGGGCGCGGCGGGACGTCGGAAGGTACGGCTCATCGGATGGCCTCCCGCTTCGGCACGACGAAGACCACGGCCACCGGGAACCGGTGCGGCTTCGGGTCTCGGTAGCGGGCGGCGACGGCCGCGAGTTCGCGGTCGCGCTCGACTTCCAGGGCCGACAAGCGTTCCTCCCAGGATTGACGATCCTTGCGGTACTGCGCCAGTTCTTCCTTGCTCTTCGCGGCGACCGCGACGCTGAACAGCGCGTCCTCGGCGTCGTCGTCGGCGAGCGCGCCGCGCAGGGTGGCGGCGAACTGGTCAAGGTTGTCGACGATGCGCTGCTGCTCAGCTGCCTGCCGCTGGTCGAGCTTGCGCTCCAGTGCCTCGCGGCGGGTGGCGGCACGCCAGTCGATGGCGGAGAGCAGGCCGTCGGCGACCCGCGGCCAGCGCTCGGCGAGCCGGGCCTCAACCAGGCCGGAGGCCGCGCTGCCGGTGGTGAGCGCCCGGTCGAGGATGCCGCCGAGGGTGCCGAGGTTCTCCAGCCGGCGGAACCGACCGTGCTCGGGCGCCCAGCCGCCGGCGTAGAGCACCTCCTCGTGCAGCCGCACGCCGTCGGCGCCGACCAGCACGAACCGGGAGTACGCCCCGACCAGCACGTCCTCCAGCGCCGGGTCGTCGCTGACCACGGCGGTGACCCGGTGCAGCCCGATGTCCGGGTTGGAGACGGCGGCGCGCAGCAGCCGGGTCGACATGGCGACCAGCGGGTGGTTCAGGTGGGCGAGCACGATCTCGTCCTGGTCCTTGGCAACCGTCGAGTCGAAGGTGACCGGCAGTTGTCGGGGCGGCTCGTCGTCGCGCTGCAGTTTCGCGGTCAGCCCGGCGGCGGCCCGCTGCCAGGAACCGGTCAGCGGCGGGACGGTGTAGAGGCCGTCGACCAGGTGCCGGTCGTCGATGTGCCGCTTCAGCGGCTGCTGACGGGCCAGTTCGAGCGCCGTGTCGACGACCCGCTTGACCGCCGGCGGCGTGATGCCCAGCTCCTCGACGGTCTTGTCCAACTCCGCCCGGAGCCGGACGACCTGCTCGCGCAGGTTGGCCTCGGTCGGCAGGCTGCGGGTGCTCTTGGCCTTGCCCGCCTTGTCGATGTCCACGGTGACCTGCTCGCCGAGCATCCGGCGCTGCACGGCCTCGGCAAGCACGGCGTTGACCGAACCAAGGTCGGCCTCCATCCGGGCCACCTTGGTGGCGACCCGGGACAGGAACTCCAGGTCCGCCTCGTAGGAGTCGACGGCCTTGCCGAAGCCGCTGCCCACGAAGTGCTTGATCTCGGGGGCGGTCGTCTGGCCGTACCGGTCGACCCGACCGATCCGCTGCTCCAGCTTGTTGGGGTTGAACGGGATGTCGTAGTTGACCAGCCGGTGGCAGTACTTCTGCAGGTCGATGCCCTCACTGGCGGCGTCGGTGGCGAGCAGGATGCGCACCGGCTGCTTCGTCGGGTCAGCCTGGAAAGCCAGCCGCAGCTGCTCCCGCTCCTCGGCGGGCGTACCGCCGTGCAGCAGCACGAGCCCCTGCCCGGCCAGGCCCTCCTGGCGGAGTAGCTCGGCCAGCCAGATCTGGGTGTCGCGGTATTCCGTGAAGACCACGACGCGCTCGTTGGTCCAGTGCCGGCCATCCGGCTTGCAGACCGCGCCGAGGTAGGTGATTAGCTCACGGGCCTTGGCGTCCGGCAGCGCCTCCTTCGCCTCGGCCCACTGGTACATCTTCTCCAGCAGGGCCATCTCGTCGGCGGTGGCGTCGGGCTGCATGGCCCGGGTCCGGCCGAGCGCGTCGTCCTCGGCCTCGGCGAGCTGATCGTCGGCATAGGTGGCGACGTCGTCGAAGAAGTCCTCCATCCACTCCGGCACGTCGTCATCGGCCGGCAGGACGGCGGGCGCCTTGCGGCTGCGCAGGGTCTCCAGGTAGACGCCGACGGTGTGCGCGAACGCGGCGGGGCTGGAGAAGAGCCGCTTCTTGAGCAGCAGCGTGACCAGGTCGGTCGCCTTGCGTCCGCGCTGCGAGTGCAGCCGCTTGCGTCGCAGCTCGGCGAACTCGGTGAGCAGGGCGTGTATCTGCCGCTCGCTCTCCGGGTAGGTGACCGGGATCGCGGTGGCGACCCGTTCCACGAAGCGGGGCTTTCCGTCGGCGTCCGTGACGTCGCGCTTGAGCCGCCGGACGACCGTGTCCCGCACCGCGGACTGGTCCGGCTCGACACCCCGGGCGAACCGCTGGTTGTCGAGGATCTCCAGCAGGGCGGTGAACGACGCCTGGTAGCCGTTGTGCGGGGTGGCGGAGAGGAATAGCCGGTGGGTGAAGTGCGGCGCCAGCCGCCGGATCAGCTTGGTCTGCTGCGAGTCGACCGCGTAGACCTGCTTGGGGGCGGCCGGGGCGACGTGGTGCGCCTCGTCGAGGATCAAGAGGTCGAAGGTGCGCGGGTAGGTGGGGCCGTCGGCGGGAAGCACCTCGTCGAGCAGGCGCTGCGCCTTCTGCCCGCGCAGCCAGGGCAGGCTGATGATGCTCAGCGGGTAGACCTCGAACGGGTTCGCCGCTGAGCCGTGGGTACGGCGGACCGTGGCGCAGCGTTCGGCGTCGATGATGGTGAAGTCGAGGCCGAACTTTTCCGCCATCTCGTCGCGCCACTTGAGGGTCAGACCGGCCGGGCAGATGATCATGATGCGCCGGGCCCGCTGGCGCAGCAGCAGCTCCTGGGCGACCAGGCCGGCTTCGATGGTCTTGCCCAGGCCGACGTCGTCGGCGAGCAGCAGGTTGACCCGGGGTGCGTCGACCGCGCGGGCCACCGGCTCCAGTTGGTAGTCCTCGATCGCGACTCCGGAGCGGAACGGGGACTGCAACGTCTTCACGTCGGCGGAGGTGACCGCCGACCAGCGCACGGCGTCGAGGAAGGCGGCCAGCCGCTGCGGCGAGTCGAACTTTCCCTCGATGACGTCGGGCAGCGAGCCGCTGGGCAGCACCTGGCGCCCCGGTTCGACCTCCCAGATGACGTCCAGGTGGTGGCCGTAGCGGCCGTCCTCGACGCTCTGCAGGCTGACCAGGCTGCTGTGCTCGCCCTCCTGCACGTCGCTGACCACCCAGCGCTGGCCGCGTACCGCGACCAGATTGCCGATTTCCGGCTTTGCCGTCGTCACGCTCGGCATTCATCCCCCATTTTTGGTTCGCCCCACTCGAAGCCGATCCGCACGGTACGCCTGTGCTGACAGCGCCGGAGTCCGCCAAAAGGTTTGTTTGTTCACTTCACAGCGCGGCCACGGGCAGCAAGACGAGCATCTCGCCGACGTCCCGTCAATCGGACCGCTCAGTCATGTACGCGACACTGTTCCACCGAGGGCCTCTCGGGGATCGCACTGGAAGAGCAGTAGCTCCATCAGTTCGGTCGTCCACCGCTCCCCCGGCTCCGACAGTTGCGCCGTCGCTCGGCAAATGAACGCGCGGTAGACCTGGTAGCGGTACGCCGACCAGCGCGGCCCCCGCCAGAGCCACCGGGCGGCCTGGCCGCCCACCGCGTACTCTTCGCCCGCACGCCGTTCCCAGAACCACTGCATGCGCCGCGCCAGCCGCGCGTCCAGGATCAGGGCCGGATAGCGCCCGCCGCCGGCCCGGCTGGCGAAGTAGAGAAACTTGGTGAAGAACGCCGGCCCGAGGGCGGGGATGTGCCCGTCCTTCAGCAGCCACCGGTAGGCGGCTTCGGCGCTCTGACGGTCGAGGACGTTGACGGCGGCGGCCAGTCGGCTCCCGATCTCCACCGTCGGCAGCGCCCGGATCCTCCGACTGCCGTGGAAGACCCAGGACAGCCGGGTCGGGCCGATGCTGCGGGTTCCCCAGCCCCAGGCGAACGAGGTGACCAGGAGCGGCAGCCAGTCACCTCTTTCGCGGCACTGCCGCGCCACGCCCGTGACGTCGCCTCGGCTCACCAAGAGCGGCTGATCGCTCCCGGCAACGCGCAGATCATCACCGAACCGTTCCCAGTTCGTCGCTATGACAAGGATGCGATGGGCGTCCACCAGCCTCTCGGCCTCGCCCGGGGTGCCGCCGTGCCCGGCTTCCCATACCCGGCGCTGGCGCACGAGCCAGTCGCGCTCGTCACGTCGTAGCCCCTCGTTCACCACTCCCGCGTCGTAGGCCGAGGCGTCCTCGGGAAGCTTTATCGCTTCGACACATGGGTCGGTCACTGACACCTCGCTCACTTCGCGCCGCCCTTGGGTCGGAGAGTGCCTCCGGCCAGGCCGTCTGCCGCGAGGCGTACCAGCTCCGCGCCGAGTGACCCGACCTCGCTGAGCGCCGACTCGAAGGCGAGGAGGCGCCGGAACTCCTCTCCGTGGGCGCGTTGCTCGTCGAGCGACAGCCGCCGGATCTGCGCCCGCCGGACGTCGATCCGGGTACCTGACAGGCTGGTCGCCTGCTTGTCGTTGGCGGAACTGCGTAGTTGCCCGGCCAGGAACCACGGGTCCAACGCGGCGGGGTTGGGACGGAGTAGGTAGAGGCCACTCCCCAGGAACATCCCCTCCGTCGTGACGACCCGGGAGGTCAGCCGGCGTGCGGCCACCGGTACGACCACGTCGCCGACCGCCAGCGGTACGCGTTCCGGCAGCCTGCCGTCGTCGCGCCCGGATGCCTCGACCCCTTCGACGACGTCCCGCCCGGTGAGCACGAGACCCTCGCCGCCCGTGGCCGCTTGGTCGGGCTGCTCCACGCCGGCCACGGTGCGGACCGGACCGATGAGTTGCAGGGCGCCGGTGCGGGCAAGCTCGGCAATCGTCAGGGTGTCGGACGCTGGTGCACCGTCCGCCGCCGATGCGACCTGCGGCATCAACGCTGGCAGCTTCCCCACGACCGAGCTGAGCTGCTCTCTCGTACGTACCAGATACTCTCCCGTGGCCTCGCCCCCGACGGCGGGCTGCCGACGCGCGGGGGTGAGGTCCACCTCCTCGTCGAGCAGTTCGATGACTGGGACCGAGCGGGCGAAGCCGGCCTCCTCGACCTCGGCGTCCGGGGCGGCGGCGAAGGCCTGCCATGCGGTCAGCACTCGCGGCGCGGTCTCGGCCAGGTCGCCGCCAGCGGCGTCGACCAGCAGCGCCCGCGCCGGCGGCGGCGCGTCGGCCGCAGCCCGCCGCAGCACCCACAGGTGCAGCGGTACCCCGTGCGGCGCGGCCACCCCCGCTGGAAGCGCGATGACGGCGCGCAGGTGACCCCGGCGTAGCAGCTCGCCGCGGATCCTTTTGCCGGCCCGCCGGCTGGCCACCGTGGGCGGCATCAGCAGTACGGCGTGTCCGCCGACCCGCAGGCGGGCGAGCGCGTGCTGCACCCAGGCCAGCTCCGGTTCGGTACGTGGCGTGGTGCCGACGATCCACCGGGGATCGTGACCAAGTTCCTCGTCGCCCCAGTTGGTGGCACCGAACGGTGGATGGCAGACGACCGCGTCGAAGGCGCGTCCAGCAAAGGCGTCCGCCCGCAGCGAGTCCCCGGCGACGAGCTCACCCGGCACCTCGCGTAGGGCCAGCCAGAGTCGGGCGAGCGTGGCGAGGTCCTCGTCGAACTCCTGCCCGTACGCAGAGGTGCAGCCGGCGCGTACGGCGGCCCGCAGGATGGCGCCGGAGCCGGCGGCGGGGTCGAGGACGGAGCCGCCGCCGACGTCGGCGAGCCCGACCATGAGGTCGGCCAGGTCGTCGGGGGTGGCGAACGGGCGGCCCGGGCCTGGTGCGGAGAACCGTTGCCACAACTCGTCGAACGCGCCCTGCGGGCCCAGCTCGTCAGCCAGTGCGTCGACGTCGGGCAACAGTGGCGCCAGGTGCGGGTCGGCCCGGCGGGGACGGCCACCGCGCTGGTGGGCCAGCAGCAGGGCACCGACGGCGGCGAGGCCGGCGGCCGGGGATTCGCTGGCTGCCGCGAGGTGCCGCCAGAGCCGGTCGGCCGTGGCGAGTTCGGGGAGCTTGCCCTGCGCGCGCAGCCACTGCTCGACCTGGATCAGGTCGAACTCAGGGCTGGCGGCGGTGCCGCCCACCGGGGCGGGGAAGTCGGCGTGCCGTTTGCGCCAGTTGCTGACCGCGGCCCGACCGACCCCGGCGAGCCGGGCGATCTCCGCTGCCGTGATGGTCGGGGTCTCCTGCACCTCCGAAGTGTGTCACACCTGTCAAGCATGCTGCTTGTTGACAGTGTTCACGGATGATGCTCTCATTGACGCCGCAACGTTCACATCAGGAGGACAACGATGCGCAAGACCACCACTCTCGCCCTGCTCGCCACCGGCCTCATCGCGCTGGGCTGCGGCTCCGGTGCCACCGACGACGCCACCAGCAGCAAGGACGACGCCGGGAGCGCCAAGGGCGAAGACAAGCCGGCGAAGACCGCGAAGATCGGCCAGGCGGCCCGCGACGGGAAGTTTGAGTTCACGGTGAAGTCGTCGAAGTGCGGCGTCTCGAAGGTCGGCACCTCGATGCTCGGCGACAAGGCCCAGGGCCAGTTCTGCCTGGTCACGATCAACGTCAAGAACATCGGTAAGGAGCCGCAGACCCTCGACGGCAGCAGCCAGAAGGCCTACGCCGCCGACGGCACGGAGTACTCGTCCGACACCGAGGCCGGCCTCTACGCCAACAAGGAGCAGAGCACCTTCTTCGAGGAGATCAACCCCGGCAACCAGGTGACGGGCGTGTTCGTCTTCGACATCCCGAAGAACGTGAAGCTCACCAAGCTCGAGCTCCACGACTCGATGTTCTCCGGCGGCATCGAGGTCGCCCTCAGCTGACCTCTCCCCGCGCCCCGGGGCGGGTCCGGACGACCCGCCCCGGCTGTTCACACCGTCACCTGTTCACAGAAGGAAGCACGCCATGACCGACCCGACCGCCGGGATGCCGCTCGATCAGCCGCTACCTCCGCCCGCGAGCCCGCCGGCTGTCCCGGCGGTCGACGGCGGACCCGCGCCGCACGAGTCGACGGAAACCGCCGCCGCTGAGCACAAGCGCGGCAGACGCACTCTCGCACTGGTGAGCGCGGCCGGCGCTGCTGCCCTTCTCCTGGTCTTCGTCGGTGTCATCGCTGCGACGCGGGGAGACGAGACGCAGAGTGGCCCGACTGACACGAAGACGCCGTTCGTTGCAGCGAAGGAGAGGTGCGGAAGCGCCTCCGCCGGCGGGGCCGAGCTGGGCGACCAGGGAAAGACGCTCACCCTGCATGGCGCCGGCAAGGAGAGCAGCGGCCTCAGCTATTCGATGCTGGAGTGCTACTGGTCGGCGCTTGACATGTCTGACGCGGTGAAGGCCGAGGTCGGCGCCACCCGAGCCCTCGACGGACGGCAGACCGGCGACTGGGGGGACATCCACGCGTCGTGGAGCTACCACCCGGACAGTGGCCTGCAGATGGTCCTGACTCTCTCCGACTGATTCGTTCACGTCATCAGCTCTACAGCGTCTGATTCCCCCTTCCCCCTGTCCGGCCTCCCCGGACCGCTGACTTTCCCTGCCTGGAGACGACCATGGCCCTCTCTTACCCGCACGGCACCCGGCGTGCCTCGGCCGCCACCATCCACCTGCGCCGAACCGTCCGCGCCGCCGGCGCCCTGCTCACGACCGCCCTGCTGGCCACGACCCTCACCGGCTGCGGCGACGAGGCGGACCCGACCGCTGCGTCGGCGACCGCCTCCCCGAGCGGGTCCGCCGTCCCCAGCGCGTCGCCGACCGCGAGCCCGACCCCGCTGCCCGACCGGGACAGTGACGGCATCCCCGACTCCAGCGACACCTACCCCGACGACCCGAAGAACATCCCGCAGCAAGCGCCGCTCACTTTCGAGTGCGACATGGGCAACGACATTCCTGTGCTTCTGACGGTGCAGCCTGGCAAGGACGGCAGGCCTGACTTCACCGAGGTGTGGGCGGCGAAGCCGACGTCCTGCGATGCCCAGGAGGCGATCACTGCAGTGAGCGCCACCGAGAAGGCCGCCCTCAAGACCTCCAAGTACGACGGCGGCGACATCTCCACGCTGTACGAGATGTGTGCCGCCGTCGACCCGGAGGACACCTACGTGGAGGCGGGCTTCGCCGCCAGCAGTGAGCAGATCCCGGAGATCAACGCGGCCCTCATGCTCTGCCCCACCTATCCGTACGCGAAGAAGTGGCGCGAGACGGTGAAGCGCGGCCAGGTCGACGTGGACCTGGCGGCCCAGGGCCGGCTCTTCGGCTCCGGCACGTTCCGGGTCGGCAAGGAGATCAAGCCCGGCACCTACGTCACCACCGACGTGGACGGCTGCTACTGGGAACGGCAGAACAGCTCCGGCGGCACGATCGACAACTACTTCACCAACAGCGCCCGCCGCGTGCAGGTCACCATCCGCTCCTCCGACTACGCCTTCAGCTCGGAGCGTTGCGGCGAGTGGCGCCCCGCCCGCTGAGACAAGTCCCCTCGAGACGTCAGGAGGCGTCGTGCGTCCCGATGAGTTCCTCCGCACCCTGGCCCTGCTCCCCGCTCCCCTGCACGACCGCGCCCTCACCCTGCGTGCCTTCACCCGCCCTACCCGCTGCGACGACTGTCAGCGCATCGGCGACGCCGTCCGGCTGGCGCTCACCGCCGCCCACCACGACGAGCTGACCTCCGCCGGCGAGCTGCTCGACACCGCCGAGCGGCTGGCCGCCGACCACGGCATCCACCGTCGGTCGGGCGACGACCAGCAGCGTGGCCGCGGCCGGGTGGTCCGCTGGGCGGCGACGTCCGCGCCGCTGGTCGCCGCGACCGACGCCAGCTGGAAGGGCCGCGTCGGCGGCATCGGGTACGTCGTCAGCGACGGCCACTACGGCCTGCTCGGCCGGGGCACCGGCCGGCTCGACCCGACCGGCGCCTCCCGGGTGCTGATCAACGAGCTGCGCGCGGTGGACTACCTGCTGACCGGGTACGACGAGGCGCCGGTGGGCATGACGGTGCTGCTGGACTGCCTCGCCGCCCTGCGCTACCTGCACCGCTGGCAGGCCGGCGAGACCGGCGCGATGCCGGCGGGCTACAGCCTGCGGGAGCGGCGTTGGTCGGACCAGCCGACCCTGGTCCGGCTCGCCGAGCAGGTGGCCCGCCGCCCCGACCTGACGTTCGCGCACGTCAAGGGGCACAGCGGCCACGCCCTCAACGAGGCCGCCGACGGTCTGTCGCACATGGCCCGCCGCCGGCGGGAGGAGTCCTTCGACCTGCGTCCTCGGGCGCACGCCCTGGTCGACGCGTTCCTGCGCGACTGGCACGCGAACGCCACGCTCTGACCGCTCATTCACGGCGCCCGAAGCGGAGGCGGCCGGCGTTGAGCCGCTGATTCGTCTGCGACATCAGCTCCACAGCGTCCGACGGCCACCACCGACTCCCGACTCCACTGCTCGCCCCAGCCGGGCCGACAGCGGCCTCCCCACTTCCACCGCTCAGCCCGGGCGGGCCGACGACCCGTCGGCCTGCGGACACCACGCGCCTGGAGACCACCATGACCCTCCCCGAACAGCCCACCGCGCCGCTGATCGAGCTGATCTTCGACCGGCTCGCCGCCGACAGCGACGTGCCGGCCGACACCGCCGAGCTGGTCCTCGCCGCGCTCGCTGGCGAGGACGACCTGACCGCCGCCCTCGCCGGCAGCCCGACCCAGCTCGATCCACGCTCCCCCGCGAATGACGAGCCGTCGGAGCGGATCTGGCTGAAGTCGGTGACCGTCGCCGGGTTCCGCGGCGTCGGCCCCGAGCGCACCCTCGACATCGCCCCCGGGCCGGGCATCACCCTGGTCGTCGGCCGCAACGGCTCCGGCAAGTCGAGCTTCGCCGAGGCCGTCGAACTCGCCCTCACCGGCGACAGCGCCCGCTGGGCCGACAAGACCAGCGTGTGGCGTACCGGGTGGCGCAACCTGCACGCCCCCGACCCGTGCCGCATCGGTGTGGAGCTGCGGGTCGACGGCGAGGCCACGCCGACCCGGGTGGCGCGGGCCTGGCCCGCCGGTGGCGAGCTGGCCGACGCGGAGGTGACCGTGACCAGCGCCCGGGGGCGACGCGACGGCCTCGCCGAGCTGGGCCTGGCCCGCCCGCTGGAGCTGTACCGGCCGTTCCTCACCGCCGCCGAGCTGGGCCGGCTCGCCGCCGGCACGCAGAGCCAACTCTTCGACGCGCTCTTCGCCATCCTCGGCCTGGACGCGCTGACCGACGCCGACCAGCGTCTGATGCGCGCCGCCCGGCCGCACGACACGGCCGTCAAGGAGGTACGCGCACAGCGCGCCGCCCTGGCCGACATGCTCGCCGAGGTCGCCGACGACCGGGCCCGGCGGGCCGCCGTGCTGCTGCGCGGACGGGGCGCGGTCGACCTGCCGGCGATGACGGCGATCCTCGACGAGCCGGACGAGGCGACCGCCGACGAGGCAGTGCTGCTCTGCCGGGAACTCGCCGCCCTCGACCCGCCGCCGGTGCACGAGGTGACGCGGCTGGCCGGGCAGCTGCGGGACGCGGCGACCGAAACCCTCCGGTACGACGGCGGTCGGTCCCGGGCGGCGCTGCGCAGCGCGGAACTGCTCCGCCTCGCGATCGAACACCACGAGGACCGGGGCGACGGGCCCTGTCCCGTCTGCGCCACCGGCGCCCTCGACGGTGGCTGGCGGGCGACCGCCGCCAAGAGCCTGATCGAGTTGCGGCAGCGCAGCGTCGCCGCCCAGACCGCGGCGACCCGGCTCACCGCGCTGCTGCGCCAGGCGCACCACCTGATCGACGACCTGGCCGTGCCCGCCGGCCCCGGCCCGCAGCCGGCGATCGGGGCGCCGCTCAGGAGCGTCGGTATGGAAGCGCCGCGCCACGGGACCGGCGCGGCGGCCCTTGCCGAGAACATCGCCACGGGGGCGTCGAGCGGGAACGCCGGTGCGGAAGCCCCGAACGGAAGCGCCGGCATGGTTGCACCGAGCAGAAACGCCGGCGGGGCAGCCCAGAGCGGAAACGGCGGTGCGGGAGCCCGGAGCGAACACGCTAGCGCAGGAGCTCAAAGCGGAAGCGCCGGCATGGCGGTCCTGAACGAGCGCGACGGCGCGGAGGCGCTGCTCGGGGCGCTGCGGGAGGCCGTGGCCGCGCTGCGGGGCGTACCCGGGGAACCGGCCGACCTGGCCGACCACCTGGCCGCGCGGTACCCGGCGGTGGTGGCGGCGGCGAACGCGGCCCGTGCGTACGCCGAGGGGTTCCTGCGGCAGCGCGACACCGGGTGGCGGGCGGCGGCGGCCGAGTTGCGCGAGTGGGTCGCCGCCGCTCGCGGGGTGGCCGCGCGGGAGGCGACGCTGGCCCGGTTGAAGGCCGCGCGGGCCTGGTTGAAGGAGACCGGCGCGGCGGTTCGGGACGAGCGGATCGCGCCGTTCGCCGCGCACTCGCAGCGGATCTGGGAGCAGCTGCGGCAGGAGAGCAACGTCGAGCTGGGCGCGATGACCCTCGCCGGGACGAACACCCGGCGACGGGTCGTCTTCCCGGTGAGCGTGGACGGCGCCGACAACGGCACCGCGCTGGGCGTGATGAGCCAGGGTGAGATGCAGGCCCTCGGGCTGGCGACGTTCCTGCCGCGCAGTTGCGCCCCGGAGAGCCCGTTCCGGTTCATCGTCGTCGACGACCCGGTGCAGAGCATGGACCCGTCGAAGGTGGACGGGCTGGCCCGGGTACTCGCCGAGCTGGCCGAGGACCGGCAGGTGGTGGTGTTCACGCACGACACCCGGCTGCCCGACGCGGTGCGCCGGCTCGACCTGGGGCGGGCGCGGATCCTGGAGGTGCAGCGCGCCGAGCGATCCGTGGTGACCCTGCGGGCCGGCTCCGACCCGGTCACCCGCTACCTCGACGACGCGTGGGCCCTGGCCCGCAACGACGAGCTGCCCGCCGACGTACGTGGGCCGGTGGTGGCGGAGCTGTGCCGGTCGGCGATCGAGGCGGCCTGCCACCTGCGGGTGTGGCGGCTCCGGGTGACTCGTGGAGTGCCCCATGACGACATCGAGGCGGCGATCGTCGACGCCTCCCGCCGGCTGACCACGATCGTCGCGTTGGCCGTGTTCGACGACGCGGACCGCGGCGGGGACGTGCTCGGCTGGCTGGGACGGCACGGCGGCTGGGCGGTCGGCGCGTACCGGGCATGCCGGGAGGGCGTGCACGGGGCGTACCTGGCGGACCTGCCCGGTCTGGTCACGGACGCCCGCGCCCTGGCGAAGGTGCTGGCGTGACCGCGCCGATGCCCCGCCGCTGCCTGGCGGCGGCCGACCAGCTCCTGCGCGGCGCCGGTTCGCTCGGCGCGTCGGCGGTGACCGCCGGCTGGTGGCCACGGGCCTGCGCCTGCCTGATCCGGCTCGCCCTCGAAGGCGGCATCGACGACTACTGGCGGCGGGTCCGGCCGGCTGTGGCGGCGTGCCGGCAGGGCCGGGCCAAGCAGCTGATGCTGCGCGGTCGGCTCGGGCCGGGCGCCGAGGTGGCCCGCCGGGTCACCTACGCCTGGGCGACGCTGTCGGCCGTCACCCACCACCACTGCTACGAGCTGGCCCCGACGGCGGCGGAGCTGCGCCGCCTGCACAGCGAGGTCGCCGCCCTGCTGCACCGACTCGACAAAGGACAGGAATCCCGACGATGACCTACCCTCAGCCCGGCCAGGAGCCGACCCGGCCCTTGCCACCGATCTCGGCCGTCCCCACAGGTCCCTATCCGCCGGCCGGCCCGTACCCGCCGGCAAGGCCCTACCCGCCCGCCGTGCAGTCTCCGCCGGCCGTGCGGTATCCGACGCCGCTGCTGGTCGCGGCGCTGCCCACGTCCGGCAGCGCCACCGCCGCGATGGTGCTCGGCATCGTCGGCGTGCTCGGCGGATGGTGTGTGTTCGGCCTGCCCTGCCTGCTCGCCGTCATCCTCGGGCACATTGGGCTGCACGAGACCCGCGACGGTCTGAAGTCCGGGCGCGGCATGGCCGTCGCCGGGCTGGTGCTCGGCTACGTCTTCGTCGCCCCGGCGGTCGCGCTCACCGTCATGGTCTTCTTCGGCGGCGTGATCGGCGCGGTCACCCCGACCCCTACCTCCACTCCATAAGGGGCGGCCCGCAGGTACGTCGAGCGGCTCGTCGACGGGCTGCCCGATCCCGGAGCGGACGGTGCGGCGTACCAGAAAGGACTGCGCCCGGCGGAGAGTCCACCGGAGCCAGCCATTGATCCGCTTGCTAAACCGGTCTAGCATTTTCCAAAACCGGTTTAGCGACCGGCGCTCGCTCCAGGACCCGCAGGTACGGGAAGGAGGTCGAGTCGGTGAGCCAACGTCGACCGACGATCATCGACGTCGCCCGTGCCGCGGGAGTCTCCAAGGGAGCGGTCTCCTTCGCCCTCAACGGCCGGCCCGGGGTGGCCGAGGAGACCCGCCGGCGGATCCTGGCGGTGGCGAAGGAGCTGGGCTGGACCCCGAGCCATCGGGCCCGGGCCCTGTCCACCTCCCGGGCGTTCGCCGTCGGCCTGGTGCTCGCCCGCCCGCCGGAACTGCTCGGCGCCGACCCGTTCTTCCCCGCCTTCATCGCCGGTGTGGAACGCGTCCTCGTCGAGCAGAGCCAGGCGCTGGTTCTCCAGGTGGTCACCAGTCAGCGGGCGGAGGAGGACGGCTACCGGCGGCTGGCCGCCGACGGTCGAGTGGACGGGGTGTTCCTGCTGGACCTGCGGGTCGCCGATCCGCGGATCGCCCTGCTGGAGGAGTTGCGGCTGCCCGCCGTCACCCTCGGCCGTCCCGACGTGCCCACCCCGTTCCCGGCGGTGCTCGTCGACGACCGGCCGGGGATCGCCGCCGCGGTACGGCATCTGGTGGAGCTCGGGCACCGGCACGTCGCGCACGTCGCCGGCCCGGACCACTTCCTGCACGGCTCGGCGCGGCGGGACGCCTGGGAGAACGCGCTACGGGACGCCGGACTCTCCCCCGGTCCCTGCGTGCCGTCCGACTTCTCGGCGGCCGGTGGGGCTCGGGCCACCCACCACCTGCTCGACCTGGCCGACTCGCCGAGCGCGATCATCTACGCCAACGACGTGATGGCGATGGCCGGCATGGCCGTGGCCCGGGAACGTGGCCTCGACGTCCCCAGCCAACTCTCGGTCACCGGCTTCGACGACACCGAACTGGCCGCCCACATCAGCCCGGCGCTGACCAGCGTCCGGACCGATCCGTCCGGCTGGGGCGGCGTCGCCGCCCGTACCTTGCTCGACCTCATCGACGGCAAGGGCGGCCCGGACGTCGAGATGCCCCCCGCACAGCTCGTCGTCCGCGCCTCCACCGCTCCACCACCACCCACACCACACCAATCGCCGTGACCCACCGCCCGGGCATCGCCTCGGCCTGGTCGGTGCAACGTCACGGCAGTCGAGATCGGAGACCGATATGAGACGTACCGTCCCCGCTGCCTTCCTCGCCCTCTCCCTCGGCCTCACCGCGGCCTGCGGTGACGGCGGCTCCGGCACCAAGGCCGATTCCTCGACCAAGGGGCCGATCACGATCTGGCTGTCGAACAACAAGGAGGAGTTGGCCTGGGGCAACGCGATGGTCGAGGCGTGGAACGGCCAGCACGCCGACCAGAAGATCACCGCGCAGGAGATCCCGGCCGGCAAGTCCTCTGAGGAGGTCATCGGCGCCGCGATCACCGCCGGGAACGCGCCTTGCCTGATCTTCAACACCGCCCCGGCCGCCGTGCCGCAGTTCCAGAAGCAGGGCGGGCTGGTCGCGCTGGACGACTTCGACGGCGCCAAGGGCCACCTCGAACAGCGGACCGGTTCGGCCGCCGAGCAGTACCGGTCGCCGGACGGCAAGTACTACCAGATGCCCTGGAAGGCCAACCCCGTCATGATCGTCTACAACAAGGCGGTCATGCAGAAGGCCGGCGTCGACCCGGAGAATCCCCCGCTCGGCACGTACGCGGAGTTCCTCGACACGAGCCGCAAGATCAAGTCCTCCGGTGCGGCGCAGGCGGCCATCTATCCCTCGCCGGCCAGCCAGTTCTTCCAGTCCTGGTTCGACTTCTACCCGCTGTTCATCGCCGAGACCGGCGGGAAGCAGCTCGTCGAGGACGGCAAGGCGCAGTTCAGCTCGGCCGAGGGGCAGCGGGTCGCCGACTTCTGGAAGACGCTCTACGCCGAGGGGCTGGTCCCGAAGGAGCAGTACAACGGTGACGCCTTCGGCGAGGGCAAGTCCGCCATGGCCATCGTCGGCCCGTGGGCGATCTCCGTCTACGGCGACAAGATCAAGTGGGGACTGAAGCCGGTCCCCACCTCCGCCGGCAAGCCCGCCGCCGAGATCAAGACCTTCAGCGACGCCAAGAACGTCGCGATGTACTCCTCCTGCCAGAACCGGGGCACCGCCTGGGAGGTGCTGAAGTTCGCCACCAGCCAGGAGCAGGACGGCGCGCTGCTGAAGGCGACCGGCCAGATGCCGCTGCGCGCCAACCTGACCGCCACCTACCCGGACTTCTTCGCCGAGAAGCCCGCCTACCGTGACTTCGCCGACCAGGCCGGGCGCACCGTCGAGGTCTCGAACGTGCCGAACTCCATCACCATCTGGCAGACGTTCCGGGACGCGTACTCGGAGTCGGTGATCTTCGGTAAGCGGCCGGTGGCCGACGCGTTCGGCGACGCCGCGAAGAAGGTCGACGGGCTAGCCGGCCAGCGATGACCGTCCACCTCACCCGGGGCGCGCACCCGCGCCCCGGCCGCCGACGGGTGACGGCTCTGATCGGCCGTCACCCGGTCGGGCTGGCCCTGATCGCGCCGTACGCGGCGTACCTCGTGCTGGTCTTCGCGTATCCGTTCGGGTTCGCCGTCTGGATGAGCTTCCACGACTACTTCTTCGCCGCGCCGGGAGCCCAGGTCGAGCGTCCCTTCGTCGGGCTGGAGAACTACCGCACGGTGATCGGCGACCCGGGGGTCCGGAAGGCGTTCGGCAACATCCTGGTCTTCCTGCTGATCAACGTCCCGCTCACCGCGGTGTTGGCGCTCACCCTCGCCGTGGCGCTCAACCGGGCCATCCGGGGGCGCACCTTCCTGCGGGTCGCCTACTACGTGCCCTATGTGACGGCGAGCGTTGCCGTGGTCGGGGTGTGGCTCTTCCTGTTCAGCTCGGACGGCCTGGTCAACGCGGTCCTCGGCCCGCTCGCCCCGGACCCGTCCTGGCTGGTCAACGAGACGCTCGCGATGCCGCTCATCGCGGTCTTCGTGGCCTGGAAGCAGCTCGGCTTCTTCATCCTGCTCTACCTCGCCGCGTTGCAGAACGTCCCGACGGAGCTGTACGAGTCGGCAGCGGTGGACGGGGCGAGTGCCTGGCAGCGGTTCCGTTCGGTGACCGTACCGGCGGTCCGCCCGGCCACCACCCTGGTGGTGATCGTGGCGACCATCACCGGCGCGAACCTCTTCACCGAGCCCTACCTGCTGACCGGGGGCGGCGGCCCGAACGGTGCCTCCACCTCCCCGGTGCTGCTGATGTACCAGCGCGGCATCGAGCAGGGCAACCCGGACGTGGCGGCGGCGATCGGGGTGCTGCTCGTCGTCGGCGTCGTCGCCGTATCGATGATCAACCGTCGACTGCTGGAAAGGTCCTGACATGTCGACCCGGACCCTCGGCGCAGCCGGAACCGCGCCCACCGTCACGCCCACGCCCGCAGTCCGCCGCCCCGGCACCCTCGGGCGGGTGCTGCGGGCCGCGGCGCTGATCGCCTTCGCGCTGGCCTTCCTCTTCCCCTTCTACTACATGTTCATCGGGTCGTTGCAGGCCGAACCGGACACCTCCCCGGCCGGTGCGTTCCCCACCAGCGGCCTCACCCTGGACAACTACCGGGAGATCAACACCGAGATCAACCTGCTGCGGTCGCTGGTCAACTCCGGCATCTTCACCGGCGGGGTCATCCTCGGCACGGTCGTGTTCGGCCTGCTCGCCGGCTACGCGCTGGCACAGCTCAGCTTCAGGGGCCGCGGCGCGCTGTTCAGCCTGGTCCTGCTGGTCCAGGTGGTCCCGTTCCAGCTCCTGCTGATCCCGCTGTACGTGCTGATCGTGCGCGGCTACGGGTTGGCCGACTCCTACCTCGGCATGATCCTGCCGTTCGCGATCAACACCACGGCGGTCTTCATCTTCCGGCAGTTCTTCCTGCAACTGCCGGCCGACCTGTTCGCCGCCGCCCGGGTGGACGGCGCGAGCGAACTGCGCATCCTCTGGTCGGTCGCGCTGCCCCTGGTCCGTCCGGCACTGCTGACCGTGGTGCTGCTGACCTTCATCGGCCCGTGGAACGAGTTCCTCTGGCCGTTCCTGATCACCAAGCAGACCGACATGCAGCCGCTGGCGGTCTCGCTCGCCAACTATCTGAGCAACGTCGCCGCGCGGGCCGCCAACCCGTACGGGGCGGTCCTCGCCGGCGCCTGCGTCCTCGCCGCCCCGGCCGTGGCGCTCTTCGTCGCCTTCCAGAAGCACTTCATCTCGAACAACATCGGATCTGGCGTAAAGGGTTGAACCGTTGACTGTCTCCACTGCCGTCCCGTACACCCTCACCCGACTGGGCGTCGTCATGGCACCCGCACCGGGCGAGCCGCTGGAAGCAGAGGGGGTGTTGAACCCGGCCAGCGGCCGTACCCCGGACGGGAAGCTGCACCTGCTGCCGCGGCTGGTCGCCGAGGGGAACGTCTCCCGGGTCGGGCTCGCCGAGGTCGAGTTCCACGACGGGGTGCCGGCCGGGGTGGCCCGGCGCGGCGTGGTCCTCGCCCCCGACGAGGGGTGGGAGCGCGGGTTGAACAACGCCGGGGTCGAGGATCCGCGCACCACCTGGGTGCCGGGCCTCGGCAGCCACCTGATGACGTACGTCGCCTATGGTCCGTTGGGCCCACGTCTGGCCCTGGCCGTCTCCACCGACCTACGCACCTGGCGCCGGCTCGGTCCGGTGCAGTTCGCGTATCAACCGGACCTGGACACGGACCTGAACCTCTTTCCGAACAAGGATGCGGTCTTCTTCCCCGAGCCGGTGCCCGGACCGGACGGTCGCCCCTGTTACGCGATGCTGCACCGACCGATGTGGGACCTGGGCTGGTTCCGTCCCGGCGAGGGGGTGCACCTGCCGGCCGGGATCACCGACGAGCGGCCCGGCATCTGGATCTCCTACGTCGCGGCCGAGGAGGTGCACGCCGACATCACCGCCCTGGTCCGGCTCCGCGACCACCGCTGCGTCGCCCTGTCCGAGTTCCCCTACGAGGAGCTGAAGATCGGTGCCGGCCCGCCGCCGGTCCGGGTGCCGGAGGGCTGGCTGCTCATCCACCACGGGGTGACCGGCCACATCCCCGACACCTTCGACCCCAGCACACAGCAGGTCGAGTACGCGGCCGGGGCGATGCTGCTCGACCCGGCCGACCCGGGTCGGGTGCTGGCCCGCACCGCCGAGCCGGTCCTGGTGCCCGAGACTGAGGACGAGCGCTCCGGCACTGTCCCGAACGTGGTCTTCCCGACCGCGATCGAGGAGGTGGACGGCGTCCGGTACGTCTTCTACGGAATGGCCGACGCCAAGATCGGCGTCGCCCGGCTCGACCTTGTCCGGTGAGCCGTGCGGCCCGGCCGGCCATCGCGACCGGGCGGGCCGCACCGACGGGGCGGATCCGGTGGCCGGCCACGCCGCGCTGCGCCTCGGCATCGTCGGGGCCGGCGGCTTCGCCACCTTCCTCACTGGCGCCCTGCGTGACCTGCCGGACGTGACAGTGACCGTGGTCGCGGACCCGGACACCGACCGGGCCGGGCGGCTGGCCGGGATCCTGGCCGCCCGGCCGGTGCCAGACTGGCGGGCGCTGGTCACGGCCGACGACGTGGACGTGGTGGTGGTGGCCACCCCGCCGGCCGGGCACGCGGAGACCACCCTCGCGGCGCTGCGCGCCGGCCGGCATGTCTTCGCCGAGAAACCCCTGGCCGTCACCGAGGACGAGGCCATCGCCATCCGGGACGCGGTCGCGGCCACCGGTCGCGTCCTGGTGGTCGACCACGTGCTGCGCTACAACCCCGTGGTACGGGCGCTGGCCCGGCTGCGCGACCCACGGTTCGCCGCGCCGCCCGGTTCCCCGTCCGACCCGCTGCTCGGTCCGGTCCGGCGGCTCGCCTTCGAGAATGACGCCAGCGACGAGGACCTCGGCCCGGGGCACTGGTTCTGGGACGAGCGGGTCAGCGGCGGGATCTTCGTCGAGCACGGCGTGCACTTCTTCGACGCGGCCGACGCCCTCGTCGGCGCGATCCCCGAATCGGTGCAGGGCATGCTCGGCCACCGCCCCGGCAGCAACCTCGTCGACCTGGCGGTCGCCACCACCCGCTATCCGGACGGCGCGGTGGCGACCTTCGCGCACGGCTTCAGCCACGCCCACCGCTGCGAGCGGCAACTGATGCGGATCGACTTCGGCACCGCCGAGGCCCGGGTGACCGGTTGGATCCCGGTGCACGCCATCGTCGACCTCTTCACCGATGACGCCGGAGCGGCGCTGGTCGAGGACCTGCCGGCCCGGTCCGGGGAACTGCTCGCCGTCGACGGCCACCGGCTGCCCGACCCGGCCGCCGTCACGGTGGCGGTACACCGGCACGCCGGCCCGGAACACGCCCGGGAACGGGGCCACGGGCGGCGGCTGCCACACCGTTGCCGGATCACTCTCGACCTCGGCGGCGAGGCCGCCAAACCACACGTCTACGCCGAGAGCGTCCGCGCCGCCATGCACGACCTGGTGCGCTGCGTCCGCACCGGCGACCGACCCGTCGCCGGAATCACCGAGGGCGCCACCGCGGTGACCGTCGCCGCCGCGGCCGCCCGCTCCGCCCGCGAGGACCGCACCGTTCACCTCGGACAACGGTCCCCGCAACACCCCACCGCCTGCCCGTCCTGACCGAGGAGACCCCCGTGAAACGCCGATCGCTACTGCTGGGCGGCCTCGCCGTCACCGCTCCGCTATTGACCCCCACGCCGGCCGAAGCCGCCGACACCCGACGGAGTACGGCCACGCCTGAGGGGCCGCTGACCAACCTCGACCACCTGGACTTCCTCCGGCAGGACGTCACGCCGCCGGACCAGCAAGGGCACACCACCTACCGGCTCGCCGACACCCCGGACGTCGGGGTGCTCTGGACCTACGCCGAACCCGGGCCGGACGGCGCGTTCCGCCGCGTCGGCGGCGGCGCGTACGACCCGGACACCGACACCTGGGGGCAGGGCGCCTACAACGCCGACGACATCTCCCGAGCCGCGGTGGTCTACCTGCGGCACTGGCGGCAGACCGGGGCCGCCACCAGCCGGAACGCCGCCTACCAGCTCCTGCGCGGGTTGACCTACCTGCAGACCGCCGACGGCCCGTACGCCGGCAACGTGGTGCTGTGGATGCAGCCGGACGGCACGCTCAACCCGAGCGCCGAGCCGAAGGAACTGCCCGACCCGTCCGACAGCGACGCGTCGTACTGGCTGGCCCGAACCATCTGGGCGCTCGGCGAAGGGTACGCGGCGTTCCGCGACACCGACCCGGACTTCGCCGGCTTCCTGCGCGACCGCCTCGACCTGGCGATCGCCGCCGTGCAGCGTCAGGTGCTCGTCCGCCACGGCCAGTGGCAGATCATCGACGGGGACCGTACCCCGGCCTGGCTGATCGTCGACGGCGCGGACGCCACCGCCGAAGCGGTCCTCGGACTCGCCGCCTACGTCGAAGCCGGCGGCGGCGCCACCGCCCGCCGGGCGCTGCGCCAACTCGCCGAGGGCATCGCCGCCCTCGCCGACGGCGGCGTGCGGGAATGGCCGTTCGGCTCGGTACGGCCCTGGGCGCTGTCCCGCTCCGTCTGGCATGGCTGGGGCGCCCAGATGCCGGCCGCGCTCGCCCGGGCCGCGCAGGCACTCGACGACCGGACCCTGCTCGGCCCCGCCGTCACCGACTCCGCCGTCTTCACCCCCTGGCTGCTCACCTCCGGCGGCCCGGACAACGGTCGGCTGCCCACCCGCACCGACCGGACCCAGATCGCCTACGGCGTCGACTCCCGCGTGCAATCCCTGCTCGCCGTCGCCGACGCCACCGGACGGTCCGGATTCGCGCAGCTCGCCGCCCTCACCGCCGCCTGGTACTTCGGCGCCAACCCGGCCCGGACACCCGGCTACGACCCGCACACCGGCCGGGCCATCGACGGCATCAACGGCGACGGGCAGGTCAACCGGAACTCCGGCGCCGAGTCCACCATCCACACTCTGCTCAGCATGCTCGCCCTGGACGCCCGGCCGGGACTGGCCGCACTCGCCCACCACACCGAAATCGTCGAACGGGTCGGCACGGTGACCCTGGAAGCCGAGGACGGCTCCCCTCAGGGCGGCGCGACCGTGGTCACCCCGCCGTCGGCGTGGACCGGCGAATCGCTGATCAGCGGAAGCTACGTCGACCTGCCCGCCGGGGCCGGGCTGCGCTGGCAGCTCCCACCGGCCGACCAGCCCCGGCTGGTGCTGCCGGTGGTGGACCTGCGCCCCGGCGTACCGGCCCGGACCGTCTGGCACAGCGACGCCGGACCGCTCGGCGAGGTCGACCACGCCCGGGTCGGCGCCCAAGGCAACTCCCCGGCTCCGGGTGCGCTGCTCCCGGTCACCCTGCCCCGCGAACTCGCCGCCCACGCCACCGAACTGACCGCTCAGGCGGCGGCCGGCAACCGGGCCACCGTCGACGCGGTCATGCTGGAACCGCTGGTCTCCCGGCTCACCCTGGCCGGCGACGGACACCGCACGACGCTGCTGCGCAGTGCCGCCCGGGCCAGCCAGACCGCGCAGGTCACCGCCGGCGGCACCGGACCGGCCACCGTCGAGGTGTACGACGCGGCGGGCGCGCTCCACTCCCGGCACACCAGCACCGCCACCCAGCTGCGGGTCACCGTGCTGCCCGGCGGCTTCACCCTGGTCCGCCGTTGACCGAGTCCGCGCCGGGCCAGCCGTGGTGGCGCGGCGCCGTCTGCTACCAGGTGTACGTCCGCAGCTTCGCCGACTCCGACGGAGACGGGACCGGTGACCTGCCCGGCGTGACCGCCCGCCTGCCCCACCTGGTCTCCCTCGGTGTGGACGCCGTCTGGCTGACCCCGTTCTACCCGTCACCGATGATCGACGGCGGATACGACATCGTGGATCATCGCGACGTCGACCCGCTCTTCGGCACCCTCGCCGACGTCGACGCGCTCGTCGCCGAGGCGCACCGGCTCGGCCTGCGGGTCGTCTGTGACCTGGTGCCCAACCACACCTCGGACCGGCACCCCTGGTTCCGGGCGGCGCTCGCCGCACCGCCGGGCAGCGCCGCCCACCGCCGGTACGTCTTCCGTCCGCTCGACGAGGACCACCCGGACCGGCCACCCAACGACTGGCGGTCGGCGTTCGGCGGGAGCGCCTGGCGGCGGGTGCCGAGCCCGGACGACGGGCCCGACGAGTGGTACCTGCACCTGTTCAGCCCCGAGCAACCCGACCTGAACTGGGACAACCCGCAGGTGCCGGCGGAGTACGGGGAGATCATCCGGTGGTGGCTCGACCGGGGCGTGGACGGGTTGCGCATCGACATGGCGCACGCCCTGTTCAAGCACCCCGACCTGGTCGACGCCGGCCCCGGACAGCACACCGAGTTCCGCCGCAACCACCTGATGCCCTTCTTCGACCAGGCGCCGCTGCACGCTCTGTACCGGCAGTGGCGGACCATGGTCGACGCGGCGCCGAGGGAACGGGCGCTGATCGGGGAGGTGTGCCTCTTCGACGCCGACCGGCAGGCCCGCTACGTCCGGCCGGACGAGTTGCACCAGGCGTTCACCTTCGAGCTGCTGGAGTGCGCCTGGTCCGCCCCGGCGCTGCGGGACACCATCGGGCGCACGCTTGAGGCGTACCGCCGGGTGGGTGCCCTGCCGGCGTGGGTGCTGAACAGCCACGACGCGGTCCGGACCGGCACCCGCTACGGCGGCGGAGAGCGGGGGCTGCGCCGGGCGCGGGCCGCCGCCCTGCTGATGTTGGCGCTGCCCGGCGCGGCCTACGTCTACCAGGGGGAGGAGCTGGGGTTGCCTCAGGTGGACCTGCCCGACGAGGCGCTCCGTGACCCGCTCTGGGAACGTTCCGGGCGGACCGTGCGCGGGCGGGACGGGTCCCGGGTGCCGATCCCGTGGACGGTGGACGGCGCAACGTACGGCTTCTCGCCCGAGGGAGCCGACCCGCCGTGGCTGCCGCAGCCCGGCGGCTGGGGCGCTTGGAGCGTGCAGCGGCAGACGGCGGAACCGGACTCCACCCTGGCGCTCTACCGCACGGCGATCCGGCTACGCCGCGAGCTGGGCAACGGTGTTGCCGCCGTCGACGAGCTGACCTGGTGGGACACCGGGCCGGACGTGGTGGCTCTTCGACGCGGTGACGGGTTCGGCTGCGCGATCAACGTCGGCGACCAGGCGGCGCCGCTGACCGGCGTCGGCCGGGTACTGCTGGCGAGTGCACCGCTTGAGGCGGCCGACCGGATCCTCCTGCTGCCGCCGGACGCCGCAGTCTGGTTCGTCCCGTCGTAGGTGGTCGACCACGCCGTGACACCCATCGTCTGCGGCAGGCGGACACCACCAGGCCCTCGACCCGCGTTCCCGCAGGTCGAGCGCCTGGTGATGTTGCACGTCCGCAGGGATCCGAACCGGTGACCTGCTGATCCGCAGCGCTCTGCAGTGATCGTCAGTCCTCGGCCTGCCAGCGGTAGAACTCCTTGGCCACCGAGTCCTCCGGCCCACGCCAGGTCTCCGGGTTGTACGGGCTGATGAACGGGCTCAGCTCCGCCATGATCTTGGCGAAAACCGGCTGCTCGTGGTCCTGCCCCGCGCCGTCGGCGGCCGCCGCGTCGGTGCGTTCCAACAGGTGCACGTAGACGTCGTCGATCGAGTACAGCCAGCGTCCGGTGACGCCGAGCTGGACCGGCAGCGACCCGGCGTCGGACTCACCGAAGATGCGCGCGACGTCGGGCTCCGCGCCGGGCTTGATCCGTCCGATGATGACGGTGAGGTCCCGGCCGGCCGACTCCGGCGCCGAGTCCTCGTCGGGGACCCAGCTGTAGAACTCCTTGGCGACCGAGTCGGAGGGGTTCTTCCAGTATCTCGGGTACGGCGTCACGTACGGGGCGATGGCTTCGGCGATCTTCTGGAACGCCGGCAGTCCCCGGGTCTGGCCGGAGATCCGCGGGTCCTCCCTGCGTTCGATCACGTGGATGTAGAGGTCGTGGAAGGACAGCAGCCGGCGCCCGATCACGCCGAGGTCCTGCGGTCGGGTCGACTTGTCGTAGTAGCCGAAGACATTGCCGACGATGTCGTCGCTGCCGGGGACCATGTGGCAGACGATCACGTTTCGGAAGACCATTACCGCTCCTCGGGTGTGTGGACGGGTGCTTGCGTGGACGGTGATCTCTGATGGCCGATCGGGGACGGCGTTCCCGCGCCCCCGCCGATCGGGGACGGCGCCCCTTCACCCCCGGCGGTGAACTCGACCGGAAGCTCCAGCAGGCCACGGAACGGCGACCCCGCCGGCAGCCGGCGCAGCTGGGAGACCGGCAGCCCGAGCCGCAGGTCCGGTAGCCGGCGCAGCAGCGCCTCGATGGCGATCTGTGCCTCCATCCGGGCCAGCGAGACGCCGAGGCAGTAGTGGACGCCGTGGCCGAAGCCGATGTGCGCGCCCCGCACCCGGCGCAGGTCCAGCCGGTCCGGGTCGGCGAAGTGGGCCGGGTCGTGGTTCGCCGCGTTAATCACCACGCCGACGATCGACCCGCGCGGGATGCGGACGCCCTGGTACTCGACGTCCTCGGTGGCGATCCGGGGACTGGCGACCGGCAGCGGGCCGTCGAACCTCAGCAGCTCCTCGATGGCCGAGGGCAGCAGTTCCGGCTTGGCGCGCAGCAGGTCGAGCTGGTCGGGATTGGTCAGCAACGCCACGGTCGCGTTGCCGAGGAAGTCCGCGGTGGTCTGGTGCCCGGCGAACAGCAGCAGGAACGTGGTGGTGACCAGTTCGGGTTCGGACAGCTGTCGGCCGTGTTCGCAGGCGTCGATCAGCGCGCTGATCATGTCGTCGCCGGGGTGCGCGCGTTTGGCCTGGATCAGGTCGACAAGATAGTGGTGCAGCCGCAGCTGGGCCTCCTGCACGGCCGCCCGGTCCTCGGCGGGACTACGGCCGGACGACCCGGACGTCCTGATCACCTGGGTCCAGTCGAGGACCCGCTCGTGGTCGGTCTCCGGGATGCCGAGCAGGTGGCTGATCACCATCATCGGCAGCGGGATCGCGAAGTCGTGCATCAGCTCGGCCTGACCCTGCGGGATGATCTTGTCGAGCAGGTTGTCCACGATCTCCGCCACCCGGGGCCGCAGGGCCTCCACCCGACGCGGCGCGAACGCCTGGGACACGATCCGGCGCAGCCTGGTGTGCTCCGGCGGGTCCGCGTTGAGCATGTTCTTGTTCAACGCCTCGGAGTTCGGCCCGAAGATCCGCAGGTACTCCTGACCCGGGCCGTAGAGGTCCTTGGACAGCCGGGGGTCGATCAGCGCGGCCTTGGCGTCGTCGAACCGGGTGATCAGGTACGAGTCGAACCGCGGCGAGCTGATCGGGCACACCGGTTTCTCCGCCCGCAGCCGGGCGAAGGCGGGATAGGGATTGGCGGCGAACTCGGGGGTGTAGAGCTCCGACGCGGGTACGGCATCCTCGGTCATCGCGACTCCTCGGGCTCGCTGCGTACGCTGTGCAGAACCTGGTAGGTGTGCCGCTGCGCGGATTCGCGAAGCTCGCGGATCATCTGTAGCAGCCGGTCCCGGTGCTCGCTGCGGCCGAAGGCGTCCAGCCGTTCGCGGTCCGCCCAGTCGCTGATGATCAGGTAGCTGCGCGGGTCGTCGGCGTCGCGGACCAGGTCCTGCTTCAGACACCCGTCCAGCGCGCGGATCTGCTCCGCCGCCGAGCGCCACTCCGCCTCGAACCGTTCCTCGCAGCCCTCCCTGGTACGCATGGCGAGCACGGTGCGTACCGTCGTCATCGCGCGCCTCCGAAGACCAGTTGCAGGTGCTTGCCGAGCGCGTCGGCGTCGATCGGCTGGCTGCGGAACCCGACGTGCCCGTCCGGGCGGATCAGGTAGAGGCCGCTGCCGTCGACGCCGTAGGTGGCGCGGAACCCGCCGTCGGCGTCGTGCACCACGGGCGGATCGAGCAGCGCCGGCACCGGGGCGTCCGGGCTGAGCAGCAGGTAGATGTCGACCTGCCCGGAGGTCTGCCGACGGACGTCGGCGCACAGCTTCCCCAGGGCGGTCGACGCCGCCAGGTCGGCGGATTTGTCGGCGTAGAGCAGCAGCGTGTGCCGGGTGCCATGGGTCAGCTCGTGCAGGCGCAGCGGGTGCCCGACGCCCCGCCGGTGCAGGCCGCCGACGTCGGGAGCGCGGTCGCCCGGTCCGGGGCCGGCGCGCAGGGCGTCGGGAGCGGACAGCGACTCGCCGACCAGGGGGCTGTCCGCGTAGCTGAGCAGCATGGACATCTCCTGGAGGAACTGCCGCTTCAGGTCGTCGCGGTCCAGCTCGTCGGTGAAGGCCAGCCGCACCGCGCGCCCGACGATCTCCTCGCCCTCCGGGCGCCGTTCGGTCTCGTAGCTGTCCAGCAGCCCGGGGGCGGCGATCCCGCGTACCGCCAGGGCCAGTTTCCACGCCAGGTTCCAGGCGTCCTGGATGCCGGTGTTCATGCCCTGACCGCCCGCGGGCGGGTGCAGGTGGGCCGCGTCGCCGGCCACGAACACCCGGCCGTCGCCGTACCGGTCGACGATGCCGTGGCTGATCCGGAACACCGACGACCAGCGCAGGTTCGACGCGCGGGTGCCCGGCGGGGCCAGCCGGTCCAGCGCGACCTGGAGGTCGGCGAGGGTGGGTTCGGCGAGTTCCTCGCTGAATCCCGGCGGGGCGTCCTGCCCGCCGGTCTGCGCGAAGAACCGGGGCGGCGCGAGGGTGGCGATCCGGTACCGGGACTCGCCGCGCAGCGGCACGCAGACCAGCATCCCGTCCATCTGGCCGTCGGTCTCGTGCATGAACCGGAGCAGGTGGCCCTCCGGCATGTCCCAGTCCACGTCCACGTCGCAGAGCATGAACAGCTGCGGGAACCGGCCCAGCCCGCCGGAGAACGTCAACCCGAGCAACTCACGGACCTTGCTGTGCGCGCCGTCGCAGCCGACGAGGTACTTGGCGCGTACCGTCTCCTCGCCGGCGGCGGTCGCGAGCGTGGCCAGCACGCCGTCGCCGTCCTGGGTGAACGCGACCAGCTCGGCACCGCGCTGCGGCCGGACGCCGAGGGTGGCCAGCCGTTCGGTCAGAATGCGCTCGGTCTCGTACTGGGGCAGGCCGAGGTGCGCGTAGGGCAGCTCGGGCAGCTCCCAGCTCATCTGGTGGGTCTGCACCCCGTTGACGAACACCATGTTGCCGGTCAGCCAGATCCCGGCGTCCATCGCCTCGCGCACGATGCCCTGGCTCTCCCAGATCTCCATCGTCCGGCAGTGCACGCCGATCGCCTTGTCGGCCTGCCCCGGCGGGGTGGCCCGCTTCTCGACCACCCGGCACTCGATGCCGCGGCGGGCCAGCTCGACGGCGGCGGTCAGCCCGGTGGGCCCCGCTCCGACGATGAGTACGTCCGTTGTCGTGTGCACGTCGATCTCCTTGCCCGTACTCGGTTCTCGCCTGGTGTCGGAATGAGCCGCGCCGTGGAACAGGCGGCGGCGGAAGTCGAGGAGGAACGGCGCGATCGGCCCGGCCTCCTCCTGTGCGTGTGCGGGGTTGCCGATCCAGCGGAAGAACTCCGCTTCGCTGCGCCATTCGGCGAAGATGTGGTGGACCTCCGAGTCGGGCTCGCGCAGCAGGTCCTCGCGCAGGTAGCCGGGCACTTCCGCCATCCGTGCCTTCACCTCGGCGTAGCCGCGGGTGAACTCGGCGAGCCGGGCGGCCGGCACGGTGACCTCGACGTCCACGAAGATGCGCCGCCCCGGCCGGCCGGGGTCGCGCATCACCTGGTAGCTGTCGGCCGACGCCGGCTCCCGCAGCGGGCGGACGGTGGCGGAGAACCGCGCGGCGACCGGCCCGTTCTCGTAGCCGCGCAGCGCCGGCTCGTCGGTCCACTCGGTGACGACGACGAACGAGCGCGGATCGGCGGCATCGAGGAGCAGGGCCTGCTCGAGGTTGCCGGGCAGCTCGCCGACCTGCCCGGCGACCGCTCGCCACGCGGCTGCCACGGCGTCCTCGCAGCCCGGCCGCGCGCGGATGCGGCACATCGTCCTGATCATGGAAGCTCCTTCGCCGGCCTGGGCGGGACGGTGCGGCGGTGGCACCTTCTTCGACGGCGCACGTCGGCCGTTGCCGGGCGGGAGTCGCGAGCGGTGAGCGTTCTGCGGATCATCAAGGATTCCTTCCTGGGCCCCGCGGAGGTGGTTCCTCGGCCGGTCCGCCGGCCTCACGGTCGGGACGACGGCCGACGCGCGTCCTTCCTCGAACGGTCGCCCGGACCGAACGGCGGCACTCCGGGCTGGGCCGGGTGGCAGGTCCCGACCAGCGGCGCCCGGACCGCGACGACGTCGTCCTGCGACCTTGCCGGACCTCGCGTCACCCCGCCGTCACCGGCGACCGGCGCCGGGTCCGGCCGCGTTGACGGGGCGGGGACGGGCCCGCGGAGCAGTGGCGCCCGCGCCGGCGGGTGGCCCGCCGTGGGCGTGGGGAGGCGGTTCGCCGGACCGGGGTGGGCGCGCACGGTGGCGCGGTCGCCGACCGGGCCGGGCGCGAGTCGCGGGACACCGCGCGCCGGCTGGGCCGGGGCCTGCCTCGGCCGGTCGTGCGACGCGAGCACCTCGCTGATCAGCGCGCGCATCGCCGCGGACGGTTCCAGCTGCAACTCGCGCCGCAGCAGGTCGCGGTAGTCGAAGTAGGCGTGCAGCGCCTCGCACGCGTTGCCCTCCGCCAGGTGCACCTGGACCACCAGCCGGTGCGGGGTCTCCCGCAGCGGTTCGGCCGCCATCGCCTCGAGCGCGGCCTGCAACGCCTCCCCGTGCTCGCCGGCGCGCAGGTGCGCCCGGGCCATCTCGTCGAGCAGGTGCAGCCGCAACTGTCTGAGCCGTTCCCGCTCCAGCAGGACCCAGTCGTCGTACCAGCCGGGCAGCAGGTCGTGGCGCCCGGCGGCGAGGACCGCCGCCGCCGGCCGGGGGTCGCCGCCCTGGCTCACCCGGGCGTCGGCCCGGGCCAGCTCGTCGACGTCCACGTCGACCGTCGGGTGCAGCCGGACCGTGTCGCCGTCGGCGATCACCGGGCAGGACGGGTCCCGGCGCAGCCGCCACAGCGCGGTCCGCAACGAGGACAGGGCGCGCTCCTCCGGCACCCCCGGCCAGAGCAGGCCGGCCAGTTGGGCGCGGGTCGCGCCCGGGCGCAGGCCGATCAGCGCGATGGTGCGTTGCAGGCCGCGCGGCACCACCACCGGCCGCCTGCCGTGCAGCAGCCGGAAGCCGCCGAGCAGCAGGAGGCGGACCGTCGCCTCGGCGTCGGACACCGGCTGCGGTGCGGTGCTCCCTGCCGTGGACAACCGTGTGCTCTTGTCACAGTTCACGATCGACTCCCTGCACCGGGGACCATGGGCGGCGAAGGCCCTGTCGGAGTCGACCGACCGCCGGCTGGACCGGTGAAGGGGGTTTCGGGTGGCCCGTGGATCGCTCGCCTCAGCTGGAAGTCTGCGCAAATCGGCGTCACCCCAGCGTCACCGCGCGCCAGAATCTGTGCGTCTCCTGTGACAGTCCGGTGACACCCGTCGCCGCGGGGTCGGCGTCGATGGGAACCTGGGGACAAGTGGACTTCTCGAACCCGAGGCCTGCCTGCCCGCAGGAAGGGCCCGGTACGCGGGCCTGGGGATCCGGCCTACCCTTCATAGGTGGGCGCGCGCATCGAGGAGCTGGACCGGCTCGACGGGTACACCTACCTGACCGTCCCGGAACGGTCCACCTATCTGGCGATCATGCGCCTGTTCGCCGGCTCGCTGATGACCGACCTGTCGGCGCAAGAGGTCGCGGACGCGCTGAACGGCAACGGTGAGCAGTTGACCGTCGATACCGCCGCCGATCGCCTGGGACGTCTGGTGAGCTGGGGCAATCTGCTGCCGAGTTCGCACGCCGTACGGGTGAAGAGCATCGCCGAATACCACCGGGCGCGCTCGCGGTACCAGCTCTCACCTCTGGGCGAACGGATCCAGCGGCAGGTGGACGAGGTGCTGGCGAGCGCCGACTCGGCGCGCGAGATCAGCCGGGAGCTGCTCGGACTGGTGGCGGCGGGCCTGGCCGGCGTCGCGGAGCAGGTCGAACGGCCGGGCGGCCCGGACCCCGCCCAGACCCGGGACGTCGTGGTCACCGCCTTCGCCCAGTTCTGGCAGTTCCGCGATTCGGTGCGGGACTTCTACGCCTACCTGGGTCAGGTGCTCGCCCGCTACGACCTCGACGCCGGGGAATACGCGGGCTTCAAGAACCTCCTGCTCGACTACGTCGAGTCCATCACCGAGGAGGTAGTGCTGCTGGCGCCGCGCATCGAGCGCGACCTCGACCGGATCTGGCCGCAGCTGCCCGCACTGCTCGCCCGGATCGACGCCGACGGTGACGGCCTCGTCGAAGCCGCTGAGGCGGTGGGTGTCACGGTGCAGCGGACCCGCGGCCGTGAGGTGGCCGACTGGGAGGCGCTGCGCGCCTGGTTCCGGGACACCGACGGCCGGCGCAGCGAGGTTGGTCAGCTCCGCGACGCGACACTGCGGGCGTTGCAGTCTCTGTTGGCGAACGCGAAGCGAATGATCCGCTCCTCCGGGCACGGGGTGTCGCGACGCCGCGACCTGCTGCGGCTGGCGGGGTGGCTCGACGGCGCGGACGCCGACACCGCCGCGGACCTTTTCACCGCGGCCTTCGGGCTGTACGGGGCGCGGCATGTCGGGATCGCGGGAGATCCGGAGGCGGTGGTTCCGGCGACGGAGAGCTGGTGGCCGGCACCCGCGGTGACGGTGCCAGTGTCGTTGCGGGAACGGGGCAATCGGGCGCCCCGCGGCCGGCCGACCGGCGTGGTAGACCGCAGCGAGCAGCAGGCGATGTTGCTGGCGGAGGCGGCCGCGACCCAGCGCGCACGCGTCACCGCCGCCGGTGAACTCCTCTCCGCCGCAGCTGACCTGTCCGCCGTCCGCCTGTCCGCGTCGGCGATGAGCCTGCTTCTAGAGTTGCTGGCGCAGGCCTTGGGCGCGGGTGATCCGGCGTTCGGGTCCGCGACGACGCTCTCGATGGATCTTGGGCTGCGGTGTGAGGTGGTCGGGAAGCCGGGGGCGACGCTGGTCCTGCGGTCGGCCAGCGGTGACTTCAGCGCTGACGGGCTGTCCATCAGGCTCGCGCCGGTGGAGGCGACCGGCGATGGCTGATACGCATGACATCGCACTGGCCGCCGAGCGTCGGCGGGCCGTACGCGCTCTGTTGGCAGTGCCTCTGCTGCTTCCGGAGCACGACGAGTTCCCGCTAGTCAGACGACATGCCGACTGGTTGAAGACATGGTTCGCCACCTTCCTCGGCTACCGGCTGGTGGTGGAGGCCGGATTCGCCCGGCTGTTCAAGGCCGGACTCGGCCCGGGGGCGGGACGGGGCCTGACCCGGTCGACGGGAGCGCCGTTCACCCCGCGGATGTACTCGTATCTGACGCTGGCCGTCGCCGTCCTGTTGACCTCCGCCGAGCAGATCCTGCTCTCCCAGCTCGTCGCGGACATCCGGGCGGCTGCCGTCGAGGCCGGCATCGACCTCGGCGACGTGGACCGACCCGCGGAGCGGCGGGCGCTGGGGGCGGCGCTGCGGCAACTGGTCGCGTGGCGGGTGCTGGTGGAGGAGCAGGGCAGCGTCGCCGGGTACGCCGACGACGGTCGAGCCGAGGCGTTGCTGAGCGTGGACCGGGACATCGCCGCCCATCTGCTGGCGACGCCACTGAGCAGGGCGGACACACCGGAGGCCTTCCTCCGGTCCGCCTCGGCGGCAGGTCCGGGTGGCGCCCGGCACGCCGTCCGCCGGCGGCTGGTCGAGACTCCGGTGGTGTATGTGGACGACCTAAGCGCCGCCGAGCGGGCCTGGCTGCGCCGCGAGCAGCGCCGCGACGAGCGGTCCTTCGCCGAGTACGTCGGTCTGCAGGCGGAACTGCGGGCCGAGGGCGCGGCACTGATGGACCCCGACGACGACCTGTCCGACATCGGGTTCCCCGGCACCGGCACGGTGGCCCAGGCCGCCCTGCTCTGCGTCGAGGCGCTGGTGGCGGCACTCCGCCCGGACGCCCCGACAGCCCGGTCGGGTGCCACGCCGGTGATCGGGGTGCCGGTACCGGAGGGCCTGTTGGACGATCTGCTCGCCGACCTGGTCGAGCGGCACCATCGGCACTGGGCCGCCGCCTACGTCGACGACCCGGTCCTGCTCCGCGAGGCGGTGACGGGTCTACTCGTCCAGATGCGCCTGATGGCCCCCGCCGCACCCACCGTCGCGGACGCGGAGGACGACGATGCGGTCGCCGCGGCGCGGGCGGTGGACGCCCGGCAGGGGCGCGGCTGCCCGACGCCGGGCGGTTACGTCCTGCTGGCGGCGGCCGCGCGCTACGCCGTACTCGAAAGGAGTATGTGAGACGTGACCACCGCGACGGCGCGGCCCGGCACCACCGGCCGGGGGAACCCCGACCGGTTCCGCCTGCACCGGGCCGGGATCTGCAACGTGTGGCAGTACGACGAGCAGATCTTCCAGTTCGAGGACGGCAGGCTGCTGCTGCGCGGAAAGAACGGCGCAGGCAAGTCCAAGGCGCTGGAGCTGCTGCTGCCATTCCTCCTCGATGGCGACGCCAAACGGCTCGATGCCACCGGAGCGGGACGGACGACGTTCCGCTGGCTGATGAGCGAGGGGTCCACCGGGGTGAACCGGCAGGGCTTCCTCTGGGCCGAGCTGCGCCGCCAGAGCGGCGACGGGACCGACAGCTTCCTCACCCTGGGCGCCGTGGTGCGGTGGTCGTCGGCCACCGGGGAGGCGCGGCTGCTGTACTTCGTGACCCCACTGCGCGTCGGCCCCGACGTCACCCTCGTGGCCGACCGGCAGCCGCTGCCGATCGACCGGCTGCGGGACCGGCTCGGTGAGGACGCGGTGTATTCCAGCGCCCGGGACTACCGGGTGCGGGTGGCCCGGGAGCTTTTCGGCATCACCGACGCCGGCCGCTACCGCAACCTCGTCCACCTCCTCTACCGGCTGCGGCGACCCACCGTCGGCGACCGGATCGAGGCGGGCCAGTTGACAGTGGAGCTGAGCGAGGCGCTGCCGCCGCTGGACGACGACGTGCTCGACACGGTGGCGCACAACCTCGACGACCTGGAAGCCGTACGCGAGGACCTCGGCCGGCTGGAACGCACCTCCGCCGCCCTCACCGACCTGCTGACCGCTTACCGGGGATACCTGCGCGGCGAGCTGCGCCGCAGGGTCACCACCGTGCAGACCGCGCTGGTCGAGTTGCGGACCCGCCGCCGGCAGGCCGGCGAGCGTGAACGCGACGTGGCCGCCGCGCTGGATGCGGAAACCACGACCGACGCTACGGCGCGCCGCTGGGAAGCGCAGGTGCAGGACACAACAACGGAACTCGCCGCGCTGCGGGACAGCGCCGAGTACCGGGCGGTCCGCGACCTCGGGCAACGCCGGCAAGCGGTCGAGGCGTTACAGGCAGCCGCCCGGTCCGCCGAACGGGCCGCCGCGGCGGAGCGGCGCGCCGCAGCGGACGCCGCGGCCCGGCTCGTGGAGGAAACCGAACGACTCGGCCGGACGGCGGCGGAGCTGCGCGACGGTCACCGGCGACTGGCCGACGCGGCGACCGCGGCCGGGGTGGACGTGGCCCACCTCGGCGAGCCGCTCACGCTCCGCTTCACTCCGGCGGCCGCCGACGGCCGGCTTTCCACAATCGATGTCGCCGCCGTCAGAGCCGACATCGGGCGGTGCGCGCAGCAGTTGCGGGCGGCCACGCACGCCGTCACCGGCCGCCGCCAGGCAGCCGCGGACCTTCGCGGGCTACTGGGCCGCGCCACCTCGGCCGCCGGGATCGCGGCCCGGGCCGAGGCCGACGCCGAGCTGCTGGACGCCCAGCAGGAGACGGCACAGAACACCCTGGAGGCGCGGGCCGAGGAACTCCTCGCGGCCAGCACCGCGTACGCCGGTCAGGTTCTGGCGTGGCTGGCCCGACCGGCCGTCGTCGGCGCGAACGTCGCCGCGCTGCGGCGCGCCGTGACCGCCGACGGCGACGCGGCGCTGCCCGCCGACACACCGGCGGCGGTGCGGTCTGCGGCCGAGGCCGCGCTCGAACCGGTACGCCGCGCCGCCGACGCCCGTCGCGACGACCTGCTGCGCGGCCTCGACCGGATCAAAGCGACCATGACCGACCTACGGGCAGCACACCGACGGTGGACCGAACAAGCCGATCCGCAGCCCCCAGCATCGCGTTTCCGCAGCATGACGCCAGCGGAGGACGCGCTGTACCGGCTCGTCGACTTCGCCGGGCACGTCACCGCCGAGGAGCGGGCCGGGCTGGAGGCGGCACTGGAGGCCAGTGGCCTGCTCGACGGCCGGGTGACCGCCGACGGGTCCGTGGTGGCCGGCAGCGGAGAGGTCCTGCTGCGCCCCGGGCCGCCGGTTATCGGCGCCGGCCTCGACGAGGCGCTGCAGCCCGTGCCCGGGGCGGAGCGGGTGACACCGCTGCTGGCTGGTATCGCCCTCGGGCCCGCTGAGGCAGCCAGCTGGGTCGGCTACGACGGAAGCTGGCGCCTCGGCGTCGCCCACGGCACCTGGCGCAAATCGACCGCCGAATACGTCGGCGCGGCGAACCGGGCGGCGCTACGCGCCCGCCGCCTGACCGAGCTGGCCACCCAGATCGAACAGGCGCAGCGGGAGAAGGACTCCCTCGACGGCGACCTGACCATCGCCGATAAGACCCGCGACGAGCTGACCCGCACTCTGCGTGACCTGCCCGACGGCGGGCCGCTGCAGGCCGCCTGGGCGCGCCGCGATGAGGCGGCATCGGCGCTGGCTCGGCTCACCAGCGACGTCGGACGCGCCCGCCGCACCGCCCGGGACCGGCGCACCGAGGCCACCGTCCGGCAACGGGAGGCGACGTCCGCCGCCGAGGCCCACCTGCTGCCCGCCGATCCCGACGATCTGAGCCGCGTCGAGGTCCGACTCAAAATGCTCGGCGAGGAGCTGCCCCGCCAGCGGCGGAGCACCGAAATCCTGCACGAGCAGCTTGCCGGCTACCGGCAGAAGATCACCGACCACGCGCTCGCCGTGGAGCGCGGCGAGACCGCCGACGAGGAGGCCACGGCCGCCGCGGGGCGTCATGCCGACGCCGCGCAGGCGCTGGCCGTACTCCAGGAATCCCTCGGCGCCGACCCCGCCGACGTCCTCGCCCGCGAGGCCGACGCCGACCGACGGCTCCGCGCGGCCCAGGACAGTCTGCCGTCTGCCCGGCACCGTTACCAGCAGGCCCGGGACCACCGCGTCCGCGCCGAGAACCTTCGGGACGAGGCCCGACAGCGGCTCACCGAACAGGAGAACGCCACCCTCGCCGCCGGGACAGCCCTTCCCCGGGTCCTCACCCTCCCCGGCGTCTCCCCGGCACTCGGCCTGCCCCCGTTCACCGACGCCGGGCCGGCTGGCGAATCGGCCCGCGAACGGATCCAGCACCTCGACGAACTGGCCAGACGCCTGCACTCCACGATCGGCGCGCAGACGCAGGACGTCGGAGAAAACGCCCTGCACAACCGGTACAACGACGTACGCGGCCGGCTCGCCGGCGGATACGACCTAATCTGGGAGGACCGCGACGGGGTCAAGGTGATCGAGATCGCCGACGACATCGGGCAGCACCCGGTGGCGCTGGCGGCGGCCAGGTTGAGCACGGAACTGGACGACAAACGCTCCGCAGTCGCCGACCGCGAGCGGCAGGCGTTCGAGCGTTTCCTGCTCGGAGAGCTGGGCGACGCCCTGTCCCGGCAGATCCTCGCCGCCCACCACCTCGTCGCCGCCATGAACGACACCCTGGACGGGGTCCGCACCTCGCACGGGTTGGGCGCCCGGCTGGTGTGGACGCTGCGGGCGGACTCCGACGCGGACACCAAGGCCGCGGTGGACTTGCTACGCACGCCACTGGCGATGCGGACCAGAGAGCAGAACGACCGGCTCCGGGAGGTGCTGGCCCGACGAGTAGAGGACGCCCGACGAGCCGACTCGTCCGCCGGGTACGCCGCCCACCTGCGCACCGCACTGGACTACCGGCAATGGTTCACCTTCGCGGTGAAGGTGACCGACCAGGCCAACCCGGACCGGGAACGGACACTGTCGTCGCGTACCGCGATGAGCCAGGGCGAGCAGCGGGTCGTGTCGTACCTCGTGCTGTTCGCTGCGGCCGCCGCGCACTTCTCCTCTGTCGGCGCGGCGCACCCGCCCGCCCCACGGCTGATCCTGCTCGACGACGCGTTCGCGAAGGTCGACGAGCCCACCCACGGCCGCCTCCTCGGCCTGCTCGTCGACCTGGACCTCGACGCGGTGCTCACCAGCGAACGGTTGTGGGGCTGCTTTCCGGAAGTGCCGTCGCTCGGCATCTACGAATGCCTGCGTGACCCCACCCAGCCGGGGGTGGCGACCCTGCACTTCCGCTGGGACGGCTCCCGACGCAACCTGGTGACACGGTGAACACCCCGCTGGCCTGGCTCGGCTCACCCGAACTCGTTCCCCTGTGGTCCGCGGTGCGCCTGCGACTGATCCGCAACGGGCGCGCGGCCCGCGGACGACTGTCGCTGCGTGCCCTCGACGACAGACAGCGGGAGGCGGTCGGACTACTGATCGGCCGGCCCGTCGCCGCACAGGTCACCCTCGACCTGGCCGAACTCGACCGGACGCTCGCCGGCAGCGCCGCCGCTGCCGGCCTGATCGAGGTGATCGAGGCGCTCACCGGTCCGGTACCCGATCGGCCGGCCGACGCCGCAGCCGAGGCCACCCAACGAGATCAGCTCCGCGAGCACGGACGCGTCGCCGTGGAAGCCGCTGGAATCGCCGACCAGGACTGGGCGGCCAGGTGGCTGGACAGCCTGTGGCGCGGCGGCGTGCTGGCCCGGCTCACCGCCGACGAGGCCCGCCGGCTGATCACCGCGGCCACCACGGCACTGGGCCTCACCCTCAGCCGACCGTCCACGCCGTGGTCCCGCACCGAGCTGGCAGAACGGGTCACCGGCAGCGCGCACGGCCTCGACGACGACACCCTGCTGGCCCGGCTCGTTCTGCGCGGCATCGCCCTGGCCCTGACCGGCTCCTCCGAGCCGCCGCCCGACGCCGCCGCCCGGCGGGCACTGTGGGAGTCGGCCGGTGTCGCCGGCGACACGGTCGCCACCACCGTCCTCACCTACGGGCTGCGCCCACTCGCCGACGACTGGTTGTCCCGTTCCCTCCGGCAACGAGCCGACCAACACGCCGAAACCCACCTGACCCTGCGTGACGTCCGGCGGCTCGGCCACCTGCTCATCACCCAGGACACGGTGTACGTCTGCGAGAACCCCCGCGTGCTCGAAGCCGCCGCCGACGCCGCCGCGCCCGCCGCCCTCGTCTGCACCTCCGGCAATCCCACCACCGTCACGCTCGCGCTGCTCGACGCGCTGGCCGCGCAGGACCGCGTACAGCTGACCTACCACGGCGACTTCGACTGGCCGGGTATCGGCATCGCCGAGCGTGTCATGCGGCGAACCGGGGCCGTTCCATGGCGGTTCCGGTCCACCGACTACGAGGCAGCGATAGCTGAGGCCCAGCTGCGCGGCACGCCGCTGCGGGAACTCAGCGGACCGAACCTCGACACACCGTGGGACCCGGCACTTGCCGCCGCGATGCGGCGGCATGCGCTGGTGGTGCACGAGGAGAGCATCGTAGCCGCGCTGCTGGACGACCTCATGAACAGATGACTCCAGGGGATTGACAGGCCGTGCCCCACGGACCCCGGCGAACCAGGCCCGGAGCCGATCGTCGGTGGCGTGCGGCGGTCATCCTGGAGAGGGGACTTGCTTCCTGCTCAACGTGCTGTGGCTCATCTTCGGCGGCGGGCTCGTCCTCGTGATCGGCTACGGCATCGCCGCGCTGGTCTGCTTCGTCCTGGTCGTCACCATCCCGTTCGGTCGCATCGCTGCGGCTGGCCGTCTACTCGCTGTGGCCCTTCGGCCGCACCCTCGTGGCCAAGCCCGGCGCGGGCGTCGCCTCCGGCCTGGCCAACGTCCTGTGGGTGGTGTTGGCAGGCTGGTGGCTGGCCCTGTCCCACATCCTCGCCGGCATCGCCCTCTGTTTCACGATCATCGGCACCCCGTTCGGCATCGCCAACTTCAAACTCGTCCCGGCAGCGTTCTGGCCCCTCGGGCGCGAGCTCGTCGACACCCGACTCCGCCCAGCTTGAGAGTCCGTCAGGTGCCGGGGACAGCATCACGTGGCCGGATCGTCGGTCCCGCCCGATGGCGCCGGTGACGACGAGCGGGCGGCCCGGCTGGTGGTCAGCCGGGCCGCGATCGGTCGTACGCCTCAGCCGCCGAGACTGGCGGCGGCCGAGGCGATCGACGAGGAGAAGTAGCTCACCTGGGTGTAGACGCCGGGGTAGTTGGGCCGGGCGCAGCCGTTGCCCCAGCTGACGATGCCGACCTGGATCCAGGCGTTGGTGGCGTCGCGGCGGAACATCGGGCCGCCCGAGTCGCCCTGGCAGGTGTCCGTGCCGCCGCTGGCGTAACCGGCGCAGATCTCCTCGGCCACAATGACCTGGCCGCCGTAGTTGGCGTCGCAGGTGGAGTCGCTCACGAACGGCACGGTCGCCTTGAGCAGGTACCGCTGCTGGGAGCCGCCCTCTCGGGCCGCGCCCCAGCCGGCGACGGTGAACGTGCCGTTGTCATAGGCGGTCGTGGTGGCGATCGGCAGGGTGCTCAGCCCGGTGACCGGGCTGGCCAACCGGATCAGCGCCCAGTCCTTGCCGTTGCCGTTGTAGCCGGGCGCGCGGTAGACGTAGTTCGACCGGACGGTGATCCGGCTGGACGACGGCAGGTCGACCACGCCTAACGTCGCGGTGATGCTGGTGTTGGTGCCCGTGCGGCCCACGCAGTGCGCGGCCGTGAGCACCAGTCGCGGGCTGTACAGGGCCCCGCCGCAGCCCATCGAGAGTCGCACCATGAACGGGAACTCCCCCTGGGCGGCGCGGGTGCCGCCGACGACGTACGGGGTGGGCGTGGGCTCGGCCGCGGCGGCGGGCGCGGCGAGGGTGAGGCTGCCCGCGGTCACCGCGGCCAACGCGGCGGCCAGCAGGCCGGTGAGGGTGCGCCAACGAAGCATGTGATCCTCCGCATTCCGACCGGCACGCCTCGTGCGCGCACCTGGTTCACGATTGCGGACATCATATTGATGTGAATCGATCGGCTCGCCCTACCCGCTGGGTCATACCCCCGGCGATATGGACGCGGAGTCAGCCCTGACCGGGCTCGCCGGTCTGCTCCCACATCGACTTCATCTCGTCGAACGCCTGCTCCATGATCCGCACCATGGCCTGCCGGGCCCGTTCGCCGTCGCGTCGCTGGATCGCCTGGGCGACGTCGGCGTGCAGTTGCAGCGCCTGCTCGTCGGGGTAGTGCGGCATCAGGTGGTAGTGGTGCCGGCCGGTGAGCACCTCGGCGACCAGTTCCTGGAGTTTCACGAACATCTCGTTGCCGGAGGCGACCAGCACCCGCCGGTGGAACTCGATGTCCAGGCTGAGGAAGCGCTCCTCGTCACCGGCCTTCCCGGCGGCCCACATCTTGGCGGCGAGCCCGACCAGGTCGCTCGCCTCGTCGTGGTCGACGCGGCCGGCGGCCAGCAACGCGGCGTGCGGCTCGACGGCGGTCCGCAGTTCGGTGATCGAGCGCATCTGCGCCATGCGGCCGGCCGAGGCGAGCCGCCAGCGGATCACCTGCGGATCGAAGACGTTCCACGCCCCGGCCGGTCGGATCATGACCCCGACCCGGCGCCGGGTCTCGACGAATCCCATGGACGCCAGCACCCGCAGGACCTCGCGGATCACCGAGCGGGAGACGGCGTACCGCTCAACGAGGTCGTCGATGTTGAGGACGGATCCGGCGGCCACCTCGCCGCCGCAGATGGCGGTGCCGAGGTGGTCGAGAACGCGGGCGTGCAACCCGGCCTCGGCAGGGGCGTGCTGGACGGGTGCGACCCCTGGGGAGGACTGATCCACGGTTCGGAGCATATCAGTTAGAGATCACCTCTTGAATAAGTCAGCTTTTTGGGCCTAGCATCCGGTCGTTAAGCGGACGTTACAACGATGTGGCGCTCCTCCCCCGGGCGGCGGCCACCATACAGAAGGAGAGATGGACGTGCGGCGTCGATCGATAATCGGAACTTCTCTGGCCGTGGTTGCCGCCATGGGCCTGAGCGCGTGCGGCGGCGGTGAGGACAGCGGCGATTCCAAGACGGTTCGGGTGACCCTGGCCAACCACGTGTGGACGGAGAACATCAAGAAGGCCCTGCCCGAGTTCGAGAAGCAGACCGGGCTCAAGGTCGAGCTCACCCAGCTCGGCGAGGACCAGCTCTCCGACCAGTACAACGTCAAGCTGAACGCCGGTTCCAGCGACATCGACGTGATGATGTACCGCCCCCTGCAGGAGGGGAAGCTGTTCGCCAAGAACAAGTACCTCGCCGACCTGTCCGACGAGGTCAAGTCCAACAAGGACTGGGACTTCAGCGACTTCCAGGCCGGCCCGGTGCAGGCCACCTCGTACGAGGGCAAGCCGGTCGGCGTTCCGATCATCACCGAGCAGGAGGTCCTGTACTACCGCAAGGACCTGCTGGCCAAGGCCGGCCTGACCGCCCCGCCGAAGACGCTCGACGAGCTCAAGGCGGCGGCCACGAAGATCAAGGCGGCCGACCCGAGCGTCGCCGGCTTCGTCGCCCGTACCGGCAAGTCGCCGGCGGTCACCCAGTTCTCCAGCTTCCTCTACAGCTTCGGCGGTGACTTCGTCGACAGCAGCGGCAAGGCCACCGTCAACACCGAGCAGGCCAAGCAGGCGTACGCGTACTACGGCGGGCTCATCAAGGACCAGGGCCCGGCGAACGTCAGCACCGACATGAGCTGGCCGGAAGCGATGGCCATCTTCACCCAGGGCAAGGCCGCCTTCTACACCGAGGCCAACTCGCTCTACAAGAACGCCACCGACCCGACCAAGTCGAAGGTCGCCGACACCGTCGGCTTCGCGCCGTTCCCGGCCGGCCCGGCCGGTTCGAAGCCCTACAACATCCCCTCCTGGGCGCTGGGCGTCAGCGACGGCTCGAAGAACCAGAGCAACGCCTGGAAGTTCGTCGAGTGGGCGACCGGCAAGGAGCAGACGCTCGCGCAGCAGAAGGCCGGCGTGCCGAGCGCGCGTACCTCGGTCTGGGCCAACCCGGAGGGCACCGCGTCCTACCCGAAGGACCTCGTCGAGGCCATCGCGGCCAGCACCAAGGACGGCATCGGGCACGACCGCCCGCTGGTCAACAAGGTCGCCCAGGCCCGGGAGATCGTCGGCCAGCCGATCGTCGACGCCATCGCCGGCAAGGACGCGGCGGCCGCGGCCGAGACCGCCAACACGGCGTTCCAGAAGTTCCTGGACGACGAGGCCAAGTAAGCCGAGCGCGGGGTGGCGGCGCCGTCCGGCTCCGCCACCCCCACTCCCCCGTCCGGCCCGCCCACCCCGGAGATCTCATGGCAACAGTCACCACCCGCACCAGACCCCACGACGCCTCCGTCACACCCGACACGCCCGGCTGGGCCCGCTGGGCCAACGAGCATCGCAAGTGGCTCTTCGCGGCGCCCGCCATGGTGTTCGTCGCCGCCCTGATCGTCTTCCCGCTGGCCTGGACCGGCTATCTGAGCCTGACCGACGCCGAGGGTTCGGTGCGGGCCGAGTCGGAGTTCGTGGGCTTCCAGAACTACGTCGAGGTGCTCTCGGACACCGAGCGGTTCTGGCCCGCCGTCGGGCGGACCGCCGCGTTCACCGTCGTCGCGCTGCTGTTCGAGGTCGTCCTCGGCATGGCCGTCGCGCTGCTGCTGTGGCGTCCGTTCCGGGGCCAGAAGTGGGTCCGCGTGGCCATCCTGATGCCGCTGGTCGCCACCCCGGTCGCGGTCGGCATGATGTGGCGGCTCATCTTCGACCCGAACATCGGTATGGCCAACCAGCTGCTCGGCTGGTTCGGCATCGGACCCCAGCCGTGGCTCGCCGGCCAGCACTCGGCGCTGCCCACGACGATCTTCATCGACGTGTGGCAGTGGACGCCGATGGTCGTGCTGATCCTGCTCGCCGGCCTGAGCTCGCTCTCCGACGAGCCCCAGGAGGCGGCGCGCATCGACGGCGCGAGCAGCTGGCAGCGGTTCCGGCACGTCACCCTGCCGCTGGTGATGCCCACCGTGATCGTCGCGATCCTGCTGCGCGGCATCGACGCGCTGAAGACCTTCGACATCCTCTACGCCACCAAGGGCCGCGGCGGCGGCTCGTTCCACGAGGTCGAGACCCTCAACGTGTACGCCTACGGCCTGAGCTTCGACTACAACGAGTACGGCATCTCATCGACGGTCCTCATCATCTTCTTCCTGATCATCATCGGGTCGATGTGGGCCCTGACGTCCCGCAGGAAGGAGGCGCAGCGATGAAGGCCCGCTCCGCCTACCGGATCTTCCGCTTCGTGGCGCTCGCCGTCGTGGTGATCGCGCTGCTCGCACCGCTGTTCTGGATGATCGCCGCGTCGTTCAAGACCAACGTCGACATCTACGACACGGGCAAGGCGGTCGTCTTCTCGCCCACCGTGGACAACTACGCCAACGTCCTGAAGCAGGCGAACTACGTCCAGTTCATCGGCAACAGCCTCTGGGTGGCCTTCGCGGCCACCGCGCTCTCCCTGCTGCTCGGCGTGCCGGCGGCCTACTCGATGAGCCGCTTCAACATGCGCAAGTCGGCGCTGGTGGTGCTCATGGCGCGGGTCATCCCCGGTGTCTCGCTCCTGGTGCCCTGGTACTACGTCTTCTCCAACCTGCAGATGGTCGGCGGGTTCGGCGTGCTCGTCCTCAGCCACATGTTCGTGTCGCTGCCGCTGGTGGTCTACATCATGATGGGCTACTTCGACGGCCTCCCCCTCGAACTCGAGGAGGCGGCGCTCGTGGACGGGCTGACCCACATCGGCGCGTTCCGCCGGATCACGCTGCCGCTCTCGGTGCCGGGCGTGGCCACCGCCGGCATCCTGTCCTTCATCTTCTCCTGGAACAACTTCATGTTCGCCCTGGTGCTCTCCGGCGCCGACACCAAGACCCTGCCCGTCGCGATCTTCGACTTCGTCGGCTACGCCAGCATCGACTGGGGCGGCCTGATGGCGGCGGCCACCGTCGTCACCCTGCCGATCATGCTGATCGCCCTGTTCGTGCAGAAGTACGTCGTCTCCGGGCTCACCGCCGGCGCGACGAAGGGCTGAGGACACCATGACGACAATCGCCCGCATCGAGACGTTCCTCGTCGCCCCCCGCTGGCTCTTCGTCCGCGTCGAGACCGAATCCGGGATCGTCGGCTGGGGCGAGGCGACCTGCGAGGGGCGCTCCGAAACCGTCCGGGCCGCCGTCGAGCAGCTCGGTGAACTCCTGATCGGCCGGGACGCGCTGCGGATCGAGGACCACTGGCAGGTCATGACCAAGGGCTCGTTCTACCGGGGCGGCCCGATCCTGGCCAGCGCCGTGGCCGGCCTCGACCAGGCCCTCTGGGACATCGCCGGCAAGCGGTACGGGGCACCGGTGCACCAACTGCTCGGTGGGCCCGTCCGCGACCGGATCCGGGTCTACGGCTGGGTCGGCGGCGACGAGCCGAACGAGGTCCGCGACCACATCGCCGAGCAGGTGGCGGCGGGCCTGACCGCCGTCAAGATGAACGCCTCCGGGCGGATGAGCCCGATCGCGTCGGTCGCCGAACTGGACGCGGTGGTCCAGCGGGTGGCCGCCGCCCGCGAGGTGCTCGGCGACGAGCGCGACGTCGCCGTCGACTTCCACGGCCGGTTCACCCTCGCCAACGCCCGCCGCGTCGCACCGCTGCTGGAGCCGTACCGGCCGCTGTTCCTCGAGGAGCCGGTCGTGCCGGAGAACTCCCACCTCATCGGCGACTTCGTCCGGTCCACCACCACCCCGGTGTCGACCGGCGAGCGGCTCTACAGCCGGCAGGAGTTCCTGCCCGTCCTCCAGGCCGGCATCGCGGTCGCCCAACCGGACCTCTCGCACGCCGGCGGCATCACCGAGGTACGCAAGATCGCCGCGCTCGCCGAGGTCTACGACGTGCAGCTCGCCCCGCACTGCCCGCTCGGGCCGATCGCCCTGGCGGCCTGCCTGCAGGTCGGCTTCGCCACGCCCAACTACCTGATCCAGGAACAGAGCATCGGCATCCACTACAACCTCGGCGCCGAGGTGCTCGACTACTGCCTGGACAAGACGCCGCTGACCTTCGTCGACGGGCACGTCGAGCGGCTCACCGCGCCGGGGCTGGGCATCGAGATCGACGAGCAGGCGGTACGCGCGGCCGACAAGCGCGGCCACGCCTGGCGCAGCCCCATGTGGCGGCACCCCGACGGCTCCTACGCGGAATGGTGACCATGACCCTCGACCTGACCACCGAACTCGCCGCGGCCCGCATCCTGGCGATCATCCGCGGCACCGACACCGCCGCCGCGATCGCCACCGGCACCGCGCTGCTGCACGAGGGCGTCCGCATCATCGAGGTGGCCCTCACGACGCCGGGCGCACTGCACGCCATCGCGGCCATCCGCTCGGCCGCGCCCGCCGACGCGCTGGTCGGCGCGGGAACGGTGCTGACCGCCGCCGACGTCGCCGACGTGCTCGCCGCCGGCGCGCAGTTCATCGTCACCCCGGCCGTCGTCGAGTCCATCCCCGAGGCGGTGCGCCGCGGACTCCCGGTCGCCGCCGGGGCGCTCACCCCGACGGAGGCGTACACGGCCGTGCGGATGGGGGCGTCCGCCGTGAAGCTCTTCCCGGCGGCCCTCGGCGGCCCGACGTACCTGAAGGCGCTGCGCGACCCGTTCCCGGACATTCCCTTCGTCGCGGTCGGCGGGGTGGGCCTGGCCGAGATGCCCGCCTATCTGAGCGCCGGGGCGATCGCCGTCGGCGTCGGCGGCCCGCTGGTCGGGGACGCCGCCTCCGGCGGTGACCTCGACGGGCTGCGCCACCGGGCGCGGGCCTACCTGGCGGCGGCTGCCCGCCCGCCGGCCTCATGACCGCGGTCGACCTGCTCACCTTCGGCGAGGCGCTGGTGTCGCTGCGGGCGCCCGGCCCGCTGGCCGCCGGGGGCGCGCTGACCATGCACCTGGCCGGGGCGGAGTCCAACGTCGCGATCGGTCTGGCCCGGCTCGGGCACCGGGTCGCCTGGGTGGGCCGGGTCAGCGACGACGAGCTGGGCGAGTACCTGCTGCGGCAGTTGCGCGCCGAGGGCGTCGGCGTGGACGACGTGACCAGGGATCCCGACCGGCCCGCCGGTCTGCTGTTCCTGGAACGGCGCACCGCCGACCTGACCCGGGTGCGCTACCACCGGGCGGGCTCGGCCGGATCGGCCCTGCGCGTGGCGGACCTGCGCAAGCCGATCGCCGACGGCGCCCGGATGCTGCACCTGACCGGGATCACCCCGGCCCTGTCCGACAGCGCCCGCGAGGCCACCCGGTGGGCGGCCGAGACCGGCTCCCGGTCCGGGATGCTCGTCAGCCTCGACGTCAACCACCGCAGCCGGCTCTGGACGCGGGAAGCCGCCCGCGCCGTGCTGGCCCCGCTGGCCGCCCACGCTTCGGTCGTCATCGCCTCCACCGACGAGCTGGACCTCGTCGGCGAACCGGGGTCGGACGAGTCCACGGTGGTGGCGGGCCTGCTGGCGCGCGGAGTGGAGACCGTGCTGGTCAAGCTGGGCGCCGACGGCGCCCGGGCGTACACCCGCGACGGCGTGCGGCAGGTCGCGGCGGTGCGCGTGACCGCGGTGGACACCGTCGGCGCAGGCGACGCGTTCACCGCCGGCTACCTCTCCGGGCACCTCGACGGACTCGACCTGGCCGGCCGCCTGCGCCGCGCGGTGACCCTCGGCGCCTTCGCGGTCGCCGGTCACGGCGACTGGGAGGGGCTGCCCCGCCGCGACGAACTGTCCCTTCTCGACGGCCACGAGACCGGAAACACCCTTCGCTGAGCACCACCTGAGAAAGGCACCCCGTGAAGATTGTCGCAGCGGACGTCATCGTCACCAGCCCCGACCGCAACTTCGTCACCCTGAAGATCACCACAGCCGACGGGCTCACCGGCCTGGGCGACGGCACCCTCAACGGGCGGGAACTGGCGGTCGCCTCGTACCTGGCCGACCACGTCGTCCCGCTGCTGATCGGGCGGGACCCGCACCGCATCGAGGACACCTGGCAGTTCCTGTACCGCTCGGCGTACTGGCGGCGCGGACCGGTGACCATGGCGGCGATCGCGGCCGTCGACGTCGCGCTCTGGGACATCAAGGCGAAGGCCGCCGGAATGCCCCTCTACCAGTTGCTCGGCGGCGCGTCGCGGACCGGCGTCATGGCGTACGGGCACGCCTCCGGGCGGGACATCCCCGAGCTGTTCGACTCGATCCGCAACCACCTCGAGCTCGGCTACCGGTCGATCCGGGTGCAGACCTCCGTGCCGGGGATCAACGCCGTCTACGGGGTCGCCGCGCAGCCCAGCCCCGACGGCAAGCGCTACGACTACGAACCGGCGCAGCGCACCCCGCTGCCGGCCGAGGAGGACTGGGACACCCGGTCCTACCTGCGCCACCTCCCCGGCGTCTTCGAGGCGGTACGCAACGAGTTCGGCCCCGAACTGCCGCTGCTGCACGACGGCCATCACCGGATGACCCCGATCCAGGCCGCCCGGCTCGGCAAGGACCTCGAACCGTACGACCTGTTCTGGCTGGAGGACTGCACGCCGGCGGAGAACCAGGAGGCGCTGCGGCTGGTCCGCCAGCACACCGTCACGCCGCTGGCCATCGGCGAGGTCTTCAACACGGTCTGGGACTACCAGACGCTCATCCGGGAACAGCTCATCGACTACGTGCGGTCCGCCGTCACCCACACCGGGGGCATCACGGCCATGCGCAAGCTCCTCGACTTCGCCGCGCAGTACCAGATCAAGTCCGGTATCCACGGTCCGACGGACATCTCACCGGTCGGCATGGCGGCCGCGCTCCACCTCGACCTCGCCATCCACAACTTCGGCATTCAGGAGTACATGCAGCACGGCCCCCTGACCAACGAGGTGTTCCGGCAGTCGTTCACCTTCGCCGACGGCTACCTCCACCCCGGGGAACAGCCGGGTCTCGGCGTGGAGCTCGACGAGCAGGCCGCCGCACGGTTCCCGTACACGGCGGCGTACCTGCCGTTCAACCGGCTCAAGGACGGCACCGTCCATGACTGGTGACGGGCTTCGCGCCCACGGCAACCCGCGGCCGACCCGGCACGTCGTCGTGATGGGCGTGTCCGGTGCCGGCAAGACGACCGTGGCCAGGGGAATCAGCGAGCTGACCGGGCTGACGTTCGCCGAGGCGGACGAGTTCCACTCCGAGGCCAACGTGGCGCGGATGCGCTCGGGCGTACCGCTGGACGACGCGGCCCGCTGGCCCTGGCTCCGCGACCTCGCCGCGTGGATGGCCGCCCGCCACGCCGAAGGAGTGTCGACGGTGCTGGCCTGCTCCGCGCTGAAGCGGTCCTATCGGGACCTGCTGCGGCAGGGGCCGCCGGACCTGGACTTCGTCCACCTGGACGGGCCGGCGCAGGTGATCCGGGACCGGATGTCCCGGCGTGCCGGGCACTACATGCCGGCGAGCCTGCTGGATTCCCAGACGGCGATCCTGGAGCCGCTGCGTCCGGACGAGTCCGGCGTGGTCCTCGACGTCTCGCTGCCTCCGGACGAGCTCGTCACGGCGGCGGTCGCCCGGCTCGGCCTCGCGAGCACCGGAGCACCTGTCCCGCAGCTCGGGTAGGTCGGTACCGCACCAGATCAAGGCCGTTACCCGCGTCTGCGCGGGTAACGGCCTTGATCGCGAAGTGCGCCGGAACGGCTACCCGGACGCGCCCACCGCGGCGGGCAGGACGAGGACGTCGTCCAGGTTCGCGTACATCACCCGGTGGCCGAACTGGATCTGCACGTACCGGTTCGCGCCGCGGACCACCGTCCGATCGCCCGGCGCCGAGCCGTCGAAGGAGACGGCGCGGTAGTACTCGCCCGGCAGGACCCCGCCGAGGGCGTACCGCTGCCCTGCCGAGAAGGTGTACTGCAACGGCGAAATCGTCTGGTACGGAATGGTGGCCGGGTAGGCCGCCCGCTCGGGGTAGGCCCGCCCGTACACCGGGATGGTGGCCTTACCCGGCTTCGGCGTCACCACGAAGCCCGCCGCCCACTTCGCCGTGGGCGCCGACGGCGGGTTGAGGAACCACGCCTTCTGGCCGAGGTACCAGATGGCGGTCCAGTCGCCCTGGACGCCGGCGAGGGCGTAGGTCTGGCCGGCCGAGGCGCGGGCGCCGTGGTCGGAGATGTACATCGTGTCGGGCGTGCCGTTCGGCCGCAGCCCCCGGTCGTTGACCAGCGGCGCGTCGAGGCTGGGCGCGGTGCGCAGGATGACCGAGGACGAGCCGCGCAGCGGGCACGGCACGGCCGGCGGCACCGGCGTCGGCACGCCCGGCGGCTGCCGGTTGCAGCCGATGAAGGCCGGCTGGTTGGTGGCGAATTGCGGGTCGATGGTGACCAGGCCGCTGTGCGGGGTGCCGGTCGAGTGGAACGGCGCCTTCATCAGCTCGAAGTAGTGCGACCAGTCCCAGTAGGGGCCCGGGTCCCAGTGCATGCCGGCCACGGTCCCGGCGGTGGTGCCGGGGACGTTGTCGTGGCCGAGGATGTGCTGGCGGTCCAGCGGGATGCCGAACCGCAGCGCCAGGTGCCGGACCAGCTTCGCCGACGTCCGGTACATCGCCTCGGTGTACCAGGTGCCGTGGCCGGCGAAGCCCTCGTGCTCGACGCCGATGGACTTGGCGTTGACGTACCAGTTGCCCGCGTGCCAGCCGACGTTCTCGGCCTTGATGTGCTGGGCGACGTAGCCGTCCACCGAACGCAGCGTGTAGTGCCAGCCCAGGTAGGTCTTCGTCTGGACCAGCTTCACGCTCGGGCCGAAGTAGCCCTCGGTGTCGTGGATGACGATGTACTCGATCTTCTGCTGGGCCGGCCGGTCACCGAGGTCGTGGTTGCCGTAGTCGCCCGGGTTCGGGCCGTACTTCTCGTAGGGGGCGGGGAGCCACTCGCAGGCGAGGCGGACCGGGCACTCCAGGCCGTCCGGCCGCTCGGCGCGGCGCAGCCCGAGCCGGTGCAGCCCGGACTCGTCCGGCGTCACCGCCCGGGCGGCGAGGGTCACCCGGTGGCCGTCGTCGGTCGTCCGGCTGGCGCCGAGCCCGAGCTGGTCGTACACCTCGTCGACGAAGGCCGCCGCCGCGTCCGCGGTGTCCGCACCGGAGTACCGGGCCACCGCGCCGTACCAGGCCGCCGGGTCGCTGCCGGCACCGTCGGGCCCGCCGAGCTCCTGCTGGTACGACGCCAGCAGCGCCGCGCCACCCCGGATGTTGGCGGCGGCGTCGGTGCGCAGCGATTCCTCGGGTACGCCGGTGAGGGCGGCCGCCGCGTCGAGCGTCTGCAGGGACGCCTCCGGCAGGGTGTCCCCGCTGGGCGCGGCTCCCAGCGCCGGGTCGACGGCCAGCGGGCGGGACTCGTCGCCCCGGGGGTCCTCGTCCTCGTCGACGTGGCCGCTGGCGGGGGTCGACGCGACCTGCGCGGCGTCGGTCAGGTGCATCGGTCCGTAGCCGCCGCTGGTGCTCGGCTGCCCGGCGTGGGTGTCCCACCGGGACTCCAGGTACGACACGGCGAGCAGCACGCTCTCCGGCACGCCGTACTCGGCGGCTGCGGCGGCGTACTGCTGCTGCCGGTCGTCGGCTGCGGAGGTCCCCGCGGGGAGCGGATCGGCGGTGACCGGCCCGGTGGTGAGCAGGGCGGTGGCTGCGGCGACGGCGGCAGCCAGCAGGACACGTCTGCGTGGCACGGCGATGGGGCGCATCGAACCTCCAGGTGGGGCGGGGGCCACTGCACGCACACCCTCGCCCCGGGAAACGGCCGCTGTCAATAGCCTTCCTGTTAATCACGATGCATGAAAAAAACCTTCACCGGCCGGTCGGCGCGGGACCGGTCGTCGCGTCAGGATCAGCGGCGGTTGTACCGGTACATCGTCAGGGTGCCGAAGACCACGACGAACCCGGCGCTCCACAGCAGCGTCCACATCATGCTCGACGCGTCGGAGGTGCCCGACATCGCCGCACGCACCGAGGCCACCAGCTGCGTGACCGGGTTGACCTTGACGAACGCCTGAAGCCAGCCCGGCATCGTGGCCGGCTCGACGAAGACGTTGCTCAGGAACGTCAGCGGGAACAGCACCATCATGCTGACTCCCATCACGGACTTCTCGCTGCGCAGGATCAGGCCGAAGAACGTCCACACCCAGGAGAACGCGAACGAGAAGACCACCAGCAGGCCGATCCCGGCCAGCACCCCGAGCAACCCGCCGCCGGGCCGGAACCCCAGCGCCAGCCCCACACCGAGGATGACCAGGGCCGCCAGGACGTAGCGCAGCACGTCGCCGAAGATCATGCCGACCAGCGCGGCCGGCCGCCAGACGGGCAGCGTACGGAAGCGGTCGAAGACGCCCTTCTCGATGTCGGTGTTGAGGCCGACGCCGGTGTACATGGTGATCATCACGACGCTGGTCACCATGATCCCGGGCAGGAAGAACTGCAGGTAGTCCCGCGGGCTGTCGGCGAGGGCACCGCCGAACAGGTAGGTGAACATCAGCACCATGATGATCGGGAACGCCGTCACGTCGAACAGCTGCTCCGGCACGTGCTTGATCTTCAACATGGCGCGCCAGCCGAACGTGAGCGACGCCGACAGCGCCGTCGGCCGGGGCGGTCGCGCGCCCGGCGCGAGCACGGTGCCCAGCGCCTCGGCGGACGGTACGTAGACGGCCGGGGCGGGCCCGGTCGCGGTGGTGGCGGTCTCGCTCATCGGGCTGCCTCCAGCTCGTTGTTCTGCTCGTCCACCGTGGCGGCGGGATGGTCGGTCAGGGCCAGGAAGACCTCGTCCAGGCTCGGCTGGCCGACGGAGAAGTCGTCCACGACGATGCCGGCGCTGGCCAAATCACCGAGGGCGCGGGCCGCGTGCCGGCTCGCGTCGAGGTCGCTGCCGCCCCCGACCCGGGCCGTCAACGCGACCGGGTCGGCGTCGAGCTGCACCGGAACACCCAGCGCCGCCTGCAGCACCTTCTCGGCCTCGGGCCGCTGCCCCGGGTCGCGCAGCCGCAGGTGGACGGTGCCGGAGCCAACCGACGACTTCAGCTCACCCGGGGTGCCCTCCGCGATCACCCGGCCGTGGTCGATCACCGCGATCCGGCCGGCGAGATGGTCCGCCTCGTCCAGGTACTGGGTGGTCAGCAGCACCGTCGTGCCGTGCGCCACGACGGCCCGGATGATCTCCCAGACCTGGTTGCGGCTGCGCGGGTCCAGCCCGGTCGTCGGCTCGTCCAGGAACAGCAGGTCGGGAGTGTTCAAGATGCTCGCCGCGATGTCGATGCGCCGCCGCATGCCGCCCGAGTACTTCTTCACCTGACGGTCGCCCGCCTCGGTCAGGCCGAACGCGGCGAGCAGGCTCTCGGCACGTTCGCGGGCCGCCGGCTTCTTCAGGCCCAGCAGGCGGCCGAGCAGCACGAGGTTCTCCGTGCCGGTCAGATCCTCGTCCACCGAGGCGTACTGGCCGGTCAGGCTGACCCGGGAGCGGACCGCGTCGGCGTCGGTGACCACGTCGTGACCGAAGACCCTCGCCGTGCCGCCATCGGGGCGCAGCAGCGTCGCCAGCACCCGTACCGCCGTGGTCTTGCCGGCACCGTTCGGGCCGAGCAGGCCGTAGACCGTACCGGCGGGGACCTGGAGGTCGATGCCGTTGAGCGCCCGGGTCTCCCCGAACGCTTTGGTCAGGCCCTCGGCCTCGACGGCCGGGCCGGTGGTGCGTCTACTCATGATCTCAACCCTTCTCTCACCCATTCCGGACAGCGCCTCTCGTCGCACCGCGCGGCCCTGACCAGCAGGGCCGCACGCCGGGACGCGGTGCGGCACCGTCACCGTGCTGAAGACCCGCGGAACCGGCCGACCGCGTGCAGGCCGATTGAACGACAGCCGTACGACACGAAATCGACCGGCGTGGCCGGCCACTCCGTCATACGCCTGGTGGATCGCCTTTTCAACGAGGCCGGGAGAGTGTGGTGGTACTCGGGGAATCAGCCGGAAATCGTCGGGGCCACGTCCCCGGGTGGTGTGGCGAGGGTGCGCACCCACTCGGCGAGGGCGCTCTGGCCGGTGATGTGGTCGAGCCCGACGATGGCGGCGCCGCGCAGCGAACCCTCGTCCCCGTGCGCGGCGTCCACAACGGACGGTGGGCGGGCGCGGTGCAGGGTCATCAGACCGTCGGTGTAGGCGGTGTCGAAGGCTTCGGCGGCGGCGTGCCGCAGGGCGGGGCCGAGTCCGCCGAGCGTGATCAGGTCGGGGTCGTGGATGTTGGCCAGACCCGCGATGCCGATGCCGAGGGAGGTCGCGACGGCCCGGACCGCCTGCCGGGCGCGCGGGTCCACAGCGCAACGGTCGAGGACCTGCCCGGCGTAGCGCCGCGGGTCGGCGGGTGGGGATTCGCCGAGGTGGCGGGCCAGGCCACGGCCGTCGACGTCGAGGTCCCAGCAGCCGCGGGCGCCACAGGGGCAGCGCTGTTCCCGGTCGCCGAAGGGCAGGTGGCCGTACTCGCCGGCGGCGCCGTGCGCGCCCGTCACCGGTACCCCGGCGATGGTGAGCGTGCCGCCGATGCCGACCCCCACGATCAGGTGCAGGGCGGTGCCGGCCGCGACGGCGGCGCCGGCCGCGACGGCGGCGCCGGTGCGGGCCTCGGCGACGCCGGCGAGGGTCGCGTCGTTGCCGAGCAGCAGCGGCAGGTCCGTGCCGGCGGTGATGGTGGTGAGGTCGACCGAGCGCCAGCCGAGGGTGGCGGCCTGTACGAGGTGGCCGTCATGGATGGTGCCGGCGACCGCCAGCGATACCGCGCGAAGCCGCGCGCCGTACCGGTTGCGGGTCGCCTCGACGCTGTGCCGTACGGCGGCCAGCACGGTGGCCGGTTCGCGGGTGCGGTGGGAACGGTGCCGCACCTCGTGCACCTGCCCGTCGATGGTCGCGACGGCGTGTCGCCAGTCCTCCTGCCGCAGGTCGACGGCGAGTACCACCGGCCCCTCGGGATGCGGTCGCAGGACGGTCGTCGGCCGGCCCCGCCCCCGTGCCGGCGCGGGTGTCTCGGTGAGCAGGCGCAGGTCCCGCAGCCGGGCGGTGATCTCGGTGGCGAAGCCGCTGGTCAGCTGCAACTCGGCGGCCATGGCGGCGCGGGTGATGCCCGGACGCCGGTGCAGCGTGGCCAGCACCTGCGACGCGGTGAGCCAGCGCGCCGCCTCGGCGCGGTGCCGGGAAGGACTTGCCATGAGCGGGTCTCACCACCTTATCCTCGCCATGCGAGTATATTACCGGAGGTGACCATGGACGTGTCGTCGGTCGGTGCGGTGCTGTTGGACATGGACGGCACTCTGGTGGACTCCGACGCCGCGGTGGAGCGGGCGTGGCGGGTGTGGGCGGCAGAGTACGACGTCGACCCGGAGGCGGTGCTGGCGATCGCGCACGGCAGTCCCGCCGACCGCACGGTGCGGCGACTGCTGCCGGGCCTGGACGAGGCCGCGGTGGCTGCGGCAGCGGACTGGCAGCTGGCGTTGCAGTACGACGACCTGTCCGACGTGACCGCCACCCGTGGTGCGCCGGCGCTGCTGGAGACGCTGGCGAGGCTCGGGCTGCCGTGGGCGGTGGTGACCAGCGCCGACAGCCGGCTGGCGAAGGCCCGGCTCGGCGCGGCGGGAATCGACGCACCGGTGCTGGTCACGGTCGAGGACGTCACGGTGGGAAAGCCGGACCCGCAGGGCTACCTGCGCGCCGCCGAGCTGCTCGACGTGCCGCCGGCGCGGTGCCTGGTCGTGGAGGATGCCGACGTCGGCCTGCTGGCCGGACGGGCCGCCGGCGCGATGACCGCCGCGCTGAAGGGGCTGGACGGCGACCTTCGCCTCGATGACCTGGGCCAGCTGGCGGAGCTGCTGGCCGAGGCGGGTCCGCGTCCGTAGTGGCGTGGCGGGTGGGCTGCGCCAGGCCTTTCAGTGGGCACCGGCGTCGCCGCGGCGTCACAAGGGAAGCCAGCGGTCCAGGTAGGCCGTCAACCCCGCCAGGTCCGTGCCGCCCGACCGGTAGCCGAGGTGGCCGTCGGGGCGGACCAGGTAGGTAGCGCTGGCACCGGGGACGAGGCCGAGCCGGCGCAGCGCGCGGGCGGCGGGGACCGCTCCCCCGGTGGTATCGGATTCGGTCAGCCGGTGCACGGTGAGTCGGCCGGGGTACCGCTGCGCCAGTCCGGCCGGATCGCCCACCGGCCAGGCGGCCGGGGGGCCGCAGAGCAGCAGGTGCCACCCGGGCGCCGCCGTGAGCCGGTGCAGCGTGCCACCGTCGGCGCCGGCAACCGGCGCGTCGGGCAACCGGTCCCCGGCCCGGGGGCCCTTGCGCGGCGGGCGAGGGCCGTCGGTCGACAGCGGGCTCCGCCGGTAGCCGATGCCCAGCTGCGACACCGTGCGGAAGGCGGTGGCCCGCACGAACCGGGGGGCGAGCACGGCGGGGATCAGCGCGGGGGCGAGGCGGCCGCGGACGAAGCGGACGACCGGGTTGGTGGAGGTGGCCGCGGTGAAGGCCCGGTCGGTGAAGCGCAGCACCATCCGGCCGATCGGCGCCCGTTCGGCCTGGTAGGTGTCCAACAGGCTCGGATCGGCGCCGCCGCGCAGTGCGTCGGCGAGTTTCCAACCGAGGTTGACCGCGTCCTGGATGCCGGTGTTCATGCCCTGCGCACCGGCCGGGCTATGGATGTGCGCCGCGTCGCCGGCCAGGAACACCCGCCCGGCGCGGTAGCGGGTGGCCGCGCGGTGGTGCAACCGGAAGTTGGTCATCCAGACCGGGTCGTGCAGCCGCACCGTCGCGCCGGTGTACGTGTCGGCGAGCGCCTGCACCTCGTCGAGGGTGACCGGCGACTCGGGCGGGGGCGCGTCGGCGGGTGGACGCATCACCAGCAGCCGCCAGCTGGCCGGGTGCCGCAGCGGGAAGAGGAACAACGTCCCCTGGCCGGACACGAACGCGTGCGCCGCGCCGCCGGCGACGCCGTCGGCCTCCAGGTCGGCCAGGACGAACGTCTGCGGGTACGCGCCGCCCTCGAAGCCGATCCCGGCGAGGTGGCGCACCGTGCTGTGCGCGCCGTCGCAGCCCACCACGTACCGTGCCGACACCGGTTCCTCGCGGCCGTCGGCGTGCCGCAGGGTCGCCGCCACGCCGTCCCCGGCCTGGTTCATCCCCACCAGCTCGACGCCCCGCTCGACGCCGAGCCCCGCCGCCAGGTGCTCGCCCAGGATGCGCTCGGTCTCCGCCTGCGACAGGAACAGCAGATGGGGGTACGCCGTATCCGCCAGGCCCAGGTCGAACAGCGGCACCGCCCGCACCCGGCCGTGGGCGTGCAGGCACAGCCGGACCGCGGGGTTGCCGCCGGCCAGTAGCTCGTCCGTCACCCCCGAGCCGGCGAGGACCTCCAGGGTGCGCGGTTGAATCGCCAACGCCCGCGACTCATGGGCCCGGTCGCCCGCGCGGTCGACCACGCGGACCGGCACCCCGAAGGCGGCCAGCTGCGCCGCCATGGCCAGCCCGGTGGGCCCGGCCCCGACCACGAGCACGTCGACGGCGGTCACGGCACGACGACCCGTCGGCGGCCGACGATCACTGCCACGCCTCGCTCCGATCTCGGGCGCGTAGCGCGCCGGTCGGGAACATCACTTCACAGAATAAAAACTTGCAGGCTCCGCAAGTTTCCTCGTAGCGTCGCCGGAGTGACCGTAACCGAACAGGCCGCCAGCGGGCGCCGGGACCGCAAGAAGCGGCTGACGCGGGCAGCGCTGACCGCCGCCGCGCTGCGGCTGGTCGCCGAACGTGGCCTGGAGCACGTGACGGTGGAGGAGATCAGCGAGGCGGCGGACGTCTCCTCGCGTACCTTCTTCAACTACTTCACCTGCAAGGACGACGCGCTCATCGCCGATCTGGCGGTCGACCGCGACCGCGTCGTGGCCCGGCTGGAGGCCACCCCACCGCAGGTGCCGGCGCTGCGGGCTGTCCGGATCGCCCTCGACGAGGCGATCGACACGATGGAGTCCGAGCGCGAGCTGTGGCGGCTGCGCCTGGCGGTCATCGCCCAGAATCCCGCGCTGCTGCCCCGCCTGATGGCCGGCAACATCGAGACCGAGCGAGCCATGATCCAGGCGATCGCCGCGCGCCTCGGTGTCGATCCGGACCACGGCCACCCGGCGCTGGTCACCGCGGTGGCCGGCGCCGCGTTCCGCACCGCGATGCTGCGCTGGGCCGCCGACATTGACGGCCGGCCACTGCGCGACTTCGTGGACGAGGCGTTCGCCGCGGTCGTCGCCGGCCTGCCGGATCCGTCGCCCACCTCCTGACCCACCAGCCCCCGCCCCGGCGCATCCGTTCCGGGGCCAGCCAATCCGGATCCACCCCGAAAGGGAGCGTCAATGAGCACAACCGCCCCGCCCGCCGACCCGGCCGAGGTCGTCGGCACGCGCATGTCGCGTCGGGAGGTTCTCCAGGCCCTCTCCGGCCTGATGGTGGGCATGTTCGTGTCCATCCTCGCCTCCACGGTGGTGGCGAACGCGCTGCCGCGGATCATCGCCGATCTGCAGGGCAGCCAGACCGTCTACACCTGGATCGTCACCAGCGAACTGCTCGCCATGACGGCGACCGTGCCGCTGTGGGGCAAGATGGCCGACCTGTACAGCAAGAAGCTGCTGATCCAGCTCTCGCTGGGGCTGTTCGTGGTGGGTTCGCTGATCGCGGGCTTCACGCCGAACGTGGAGGTGCTGCTGGTCAGCCGGGTCGTGCAGGGCATCGGCGCCGGTGGCATGACGGCGCTGGCCACGATCGTCATGGCGGCGATGATCCCGCCGCGTGAGCTGGGCCGCTACGCCGGCATCTTCGGCGCGGTCTTCGGTGTCGGCACCATCGCCGGTCCGCTGATCGGCGGCCTGCTCGTCGACACGTCGTGGCTGGGCTGGCGGTGGTGCTTCCTGATCGGGGTGCCGTTCTCCATCCTGTCCATCGTCCTGCTGCAGCGCACCCTGCACCTGCCGGTCGTCCGCCGCAGGGTGAAGATCGACTGGTTGGGCGCGGTGCTGATCACCTCGGGCGTCTCCACGCTGCTGATCTGGTCGTCGCTGGCGGGCAACAAGTTCGCCTGGGCCTCGGGCTGGACGGCCGCGATGGTCACCGGCGGTGTGGTCCTGCTGGCGCTGGCGGTGCTCGTCGAGTCGCGGGCGGCGGAGCCGATCGTCCCGCTGAACATCTTCCGCAACCGCACGGTCTCGCTGGCCACCGTCGCCAGCGTGCTGGTCGGCGTCGCGATGTTCGGCGGCACCGTCTTCCTGTCCCAGTACTTCCAGATCTCCCTGGGCAAGTCGCCGACCGTCGCGGGCCTGATGAGCCTCCCGATGATCTTCGGTCTGCTCATCTCGTCGACGATCGCCGGCCAGCTCATCACGAAGTTCGGCCGGTGGAAGGCCTACCTGGTGGCCGGCGCGGCGGTGATGACCGTCGGGATGCTGCTCCTGGGCACCATCGACGCCCGCACCAGCGTGGTCGTCCTGTCGATCTACATGGCCGTGCTGGGCATCGGCGTCGGCATGCTCATGCAGAACCTCGTGCTCGCCGCGCAGAACGACGTGCCGGCCCACGAACTCGGCGCCGCCACCTCCGTGCTGACCTTCTTCCGCAGCATGGGCGGGGCCATCGGGGTCAGCGCGCTCGGCGCCGTCCTGGCCAACCGGGTGACCTCGCTGATGACCGAGAAGCTCGGCCCGGCCGCGACGACCGGCGGCGGCTCCGCGGAGGTGCCCGACCTGTCCACCCTGCCCGAGCCGGTGCTGCGCATCGTGCAGGACGTGTACGGCATCGCGACCGCCGACCTGTTCCTGGTCGCCGCGCCGGTCGCGGCGCTCGCGCTGGTCGTCGTGCTGTTCATCAAGGAGAAGCCGCTGCACACCCTCAGCGGCGACGAGCGACGCGCCCAGGAGGAGGCGGCCGCGCAGGTGCCGGTGCACTGAGCGGTACCACGGTGACGGGGGCGGGCCGGTCGGCCCGCCCCCGTTCCATGTCCGCCGGCGGTCCGGCCGCCCATCGGTGCCGGCCGGCCTCCGCACTGGTCACGCGGTGTTCGCGAGTTCAAACTCCGCCGTTGTCACGACTTCGGGGTGGGAAACTCACCGCCGATCGATGACTCATCGCACTTCGCACGCCTCTCGGCCGTCCGCAGGATGGACCCCAACCGATCAGGCGGCGGAGGCAGGCGACATGGATGAACGGTACGACTCGTACTGCGCGGTCGATCCGCTCTTCTACGACTCGTTGGCCAGCGCGAGCACGGTGGTCGCCGGCTACGCGACGGACCGCCCGGTGCCGGACGGCTGGGAGTGCGAGGTCAAGGACGACTGGCTGATCCACGGCCCGGTCGACGGCTCGCTCCCCCAGCAGGGTTGGAAGATCCACGTGTCGGCCCGGCTGGACAACGCCGAACGGGTGCTGACCCGGGTGATGGACTACTGCCAGCCGCGCGGCATCCCGTTCAAGCACCTGCGCGGGCCGCGGATGCTGCTCATGCGCAACAGCAAGTACGCCCGCCGCGCCGCCAGCGGCAAGTTCATCACGGTCTACCCGCGCGACGACGCCGAGCTGGAGCTGACCGCCAAGGAACTGGCGGCGCTGCTCGACGGCGAGCAGGGGCCGTACATCCTCAGCGACCTGCGCTACGGCGACGGCCCCGTCCACCTGCGCTACGGCGGCTTCGCCGCCCGGTACTGCCTCTCCCCAGACGGGCAGGTGGTGCCGGCCATCGAGGACGCGAGCGGCAGCCTGGTGCCGGACCGCCGCGACCCCGTCTTCCACGTGCCCGAGTGGGTCACCCTGCCCGACTTCCTCGCCCCGCACCTGGCCGCCCGCAACGCGGCGAGCACCACCGCGCTGCCGTACCGGATCGAGAAGGTGATCCACTTCTCCAACGGCGGCGGCCTGTACGAGGCCCGGGACACCCGCACCGGGAACCGGGTCGTGTTGAAGGAGGCCCGGCCGTACGCGGGACTGGACGCCACCGGCGCGGACGCGGTGACCCGGCTGCGGCGGGAGGCCGAGGTGCTGCGGCAGCTCGCGGACGTGCCGCACCTGGCGCGGGTGCACGACGAGTTCAGCTTCGGCGGGCACGAGTTCCTGGCCCTGGCGTTCGTCGAGGGCCGCCCGCTCAACCAGCTGGTGGTGGAGCGCTACCCGCTGGTCCACCCCGACGCCGACCGGGCCGCGTACACCCGCTGGGCGTTGGACGTGCACCGGCAGGTAACCGAGGCGGTGGACGCCATCCACGCCCACGGGATCGTCTACGGCGACCTGCACATGTTCAACATCATGGTCGGCGACGACGGGACCGCCACGCTGGTCGACTTCGAGGTCGCCGCGCCCGCCGACGCGGCGGGCCGGCCGGCGCTGCGCAACCAGGCCTTCGCCGCCCCGCGCGACCGCACCGGCTTCGACGTCGACCGGTACGCCCTGGCCTGCCTGCGGCTGGCGCTCTTCCTGCCGCTGACGGCCATGCTGCGGCTCGCCCCGGAAAAGGCGGCGCACCTGGCCGACGTGGTGGCCGAGAACTTCCCCGTGCCCCGGGACCTGCTCGACGAGACGGTAGCCGTGATCATCGGCGGCCGGGCCGAGGCGCCGGACGGCCACGCCGGGACGCCGGACGTACGGGCCGCGGTGCCGGCGGGCACCAGCGGCGCCGTCCGGATCGACCCGGACGACTGGCCGGGACTACGCGACCGCCTCGCCGCCGCGATCGTCGCCAGCGCCACCCCGCACCGCGACGACCGACTCTTCCCGGGCGACATCCGGCAGTTCGCGGGCAGCGACGGCGGGCTGAACCTCGCCCACGGCGCGGCCGGAGTGCTGTGGGCGTTGCACACGAGCGGCGCGCCCACCGAGCCGGAGCACGAGCGGTGGCTGATCGACCGGGTACGCGAACCCGCCTCCGGCAGCCGGCTCGGCTTCTACGACGGGCTGCACGGCATCGCGTACGTGCTGGACCGGCTCGGGCACCGCGACGAGGCGCTGCGGCTGCTGGACCTCTGCCTGGACCAGCCGTGGACGGAGCTGGGCAACGACCTGATGGGCGGCCTCCCGGGCGTCGCGCTGAACCTGACCCACTTCGCCGGGGTCACCGGCGAGCGGCGGTACGCCGACGCCGCCCGGCAGGCGCTCGACCTGGTCGTCGAGCGGCTGGGCGACGTCGAGTCGGTGGCCGAGGTCAGCGGCGGCCGGCACCCGTACGCGGGACTGACCCGCGGCGGGGCCGGGGTGGCGCTGATGCTGCTGCGCAGGTACGAGCTCGACCACGACCCGGTGCTGCTCGACCACGCCGCCACCGCGCTGCGCCAGGACCTGCGCCGATGCGTGCAGCGCGACGCCGGCCACCTGGAGGTCAACGAGGGCTGGCGGACCATGCCGTACCTCGCCGAGGGCAGCGTCGGCATCGGCCTCGTGCTCGACCAGTACCTGCGCCACCGCCCGGACCAGCGGTTCGAGACCGCGGCGGCGGCGATCCGGGGCTGCGCCGACTCCCCGTTCTACGCCCAGTCCGGCCTCTTCGCCGGCCGGGCGGGGATCGTCACCTACCTGGCCGGGCGGGGCGAGTACGACCCGGCACGGCAGCAGGCCCGACTGCTGAGCTGGCACGCCCTGCCGTACCGGGGGCTGACCGCCTTCCCCGGTGACCAGTTGCTGCGGCTCTCCATGGACCTGGCCACCGGCACCGCCGGCGTGCTCACCGCCCTCGCGGCGACCCGCCCGGCGGCGGCGACCCGGCTGCCGTTCCTGACGCCGCTGCCGGAGGCGAGGCCGCCGTCGGACGCGATGCCGCCGCCGGACGCGAATCCGCCGTCGGAGGCGGGGCCGCGTCCGGCACTGAGGCCGCTGCCGGCCGCGACGCCGGCGGGATCGGCCGGCTGACCGGCCACCGAAGCTCCCCGGGTCACCCCGGGGCCGACCGACCCGACTCATGTGGAAGGAGGTGCAACGACATGGCTCTGCTCGACCTCCAGGGGATGGAACTGCCGGCCGCCGAGCGTACCGGTGGCGGCAGCCGCGCCAGCCTGCTGCTCTGCGGCGACAGCTCGCTGAGCGTCACGACCTGCAACTGAGATGGCGGTCGTCGACCCGACGACCACCCGAGAAGCCCAACTCCGCACCACGAGAGAAAGAGGAACCGACATGGCTCTGCTCGACCTCCAGGGAATGGAACTGCCGGCCGCCGAGCGCACCGGTGGCGGCAGCCAGGCCAGCCTGCTGCTCTGCGGTGACAGCTCGCTGAGCGTCACCACCTGCCACTGACGATCAGTTCGCCTGGCCCCGGGCCGGTTCACGCCGGTCCGGGGCCGCGGCGTGAAAGAGGTGTGATGACCCCGGCCAACCGGCTCCTGCTGCGCGCCGTCGGGTCCGCCGGCTGGTGGACCCCGGTGCTGGCCGTGGTCGCGGTGGTCGGCGTGGCGGCCGAGCTGGCATTGCCCGTGACCCTGGGCCGCGCCGTCGACGCCGCCGTCGGTACGGCGCCGGGCGCCTCGTCCGGCCACTGGCTCGCCGCGGTGGTCGCGCTGATCGCCGTGCTGGTCGCCACCGACGCGGTACGGGACTACGGCACGGGCGCCGCCACCGCCCGTTCGGTGGCCGGGCTGCGGCACACGCTGGCAGAACACATCTTCGCCCTCGACCCACGGATCGCGGCCCGCCGTCCGGTGGGCGACCTGGTGGGCCGGCTGGTGGGCCAGGTGGCCGACGCCGGGCAGGCCGCCCCGACCGTCGTACTGGCCGGCACGGTGCTGCTGCCGCCGCTCGGCAGTCTGGTGGCGCTCACCCTGATCGACCCGTGGCTCGGCCTCACCTTCGTGGTGGGGCTCCTGCTGCTCGGCGTGCTGCTGCGCAACTTCGTCGCCGACGCCTCGACCGCGGTCGCCGGCTACCAGCAGGCCCAGGGGGAACTCGCCGGCCGGATGGTGGAGGCCCTCGCCGGGGCGCGGACCATCGCCGCCGCCGGCACCGCCGAACGGGAGGTCGCGCGGGTGCTGACCCCGGTCGCCGCGCTGCGCGCGCACGGCGCGCGGACGTGGACCGTGCTGGCCGGCGCGGCGACCCGCGGCGCGGTGGTCAACCCGCTGCTGCAACTGGCCGTCGTCGCCGTCGGCGGGCTGTCGCTGGCCGCCGGGCGGATGACCCCCGGCGAGCTGCTGGCCGCCCTCCAGTACGCGGCGCTCGGCGCCGGCCTGGGCACCGTGGTCGGCGCCCTGAACAAGGCGGTCCGGGTACGGGCCGGCTGCCGGCGCGCGGCCGACGTGCTGGGCGAGCCGGTCCGCCGGTACGGCACCCGGACGCTGCCCCCCGGACCGGGCGAGCTGGAGCTGCGGGACGTCAGCGTGCGGGGCGACGACGGGCGTCTGCTGCTCGACCGGGTCGACCTGCGGGTCCCCGGCGGGACGCTGCTCGTCGTCGTCGGGCCGTCCGGGGCGGGCAAGTCGCTGCTCGCCGCCGTCGCCGGACGACTGCGGGACCCGGACTCCGGCGAGGTACGCCTCGACGGCGTGCCGCTGCCCGAGCTGACCCAGGCCGCGTTGCACGCGGCGGTGGGCTACGGGTTCGAACGGCCGGTGCTGGTCGGTGACACCGTCGGCGAGGCGGTCGGGTGCGGCGCAGACCCGGTGCCGGTGAGCAGGGCGGCGGCCATCCACGACTTCGTCGAGCGGCTGCCCGGGCGCTACCGCACGCCGCTCGCCGAGGTCGCCATGTCGGGCGGGGAACGACAGCGGCTCGGGCTGGCCCGCGCGCTGCGCGCCGGACGGCTGCTGGTCCTCGACGACGCCACGTCCAGCCTGGACACCGTCACCGAGTACCGGGTGACCCGGACGCTGACCGGGCCGGGCGACCGGCGTACCCGGATCGTGGTCAGCCACCGGGTCGGCATGGCCGCGCGGGCGGACCTGGTGGCCTGGGTGGACGGTGGGCGGGTCCGCGCGGTCGGCCCGCACCGGGTGCTGTGGGACGACCCCGACTACCGGGCGGTGTTCCGGGCGTGAGCGCGGTCGGCGAGGTGACCCGGGCGGCGCTGCGGGCGCGCCGCGCCGAGCTGTGCTGGTTGGCGGGCTGGTCGGTGGCCGAGGCGTTGCCGGCGGGGCTGGCCGGGCTGCTCACCGCGCGGGCCGTCGACGACGGCTTCCTGGCCGGGCGCCCGGCGACCGGGCTGCTCTGGTTGGGCCTGCTCGCGGCCGCCGTGCTCATCGGCGCGGTGGGCACCAACCGGGCGTACGCGCTGCTCGGGGACGTGGTGGAGCCGTTCCGCGACGACCTGCTGCGCCGGGTGGTCGCCGGCGCGCTGGAAGGTGCGACGGGTGGTCGCGGCGACGACGCGGCGGTGGCCCGGCTGACCCACCAGGTGGAGATGGTGCGGGACACCTACGCGGGCCTGTTGATGGTGGTGCGCGGCTTCCTGTTCGCCGCCGGCGCCGCCGTCGTCGGCCTGTTCTCCCTGGCCGCGCCGGTCGCGTTGCTGGTGACGGTGCCGGTGCTGGCCGGCCTGGGGCTGTTCGCGGCGGCCCTGCCAGCGATGATCGCCCGGCAGCGGCAGTACGTGCTGGCCGACGAGCGGCTGGGCCGGGTCGCGGTCACCGCCGTGGCCGGCCACCGCGACGTCACGGTCAGCGGCGCGCGAGACCGGACCACCCGGTGGGTCGGCGGGTACGTCGACGACCAGGCGCGGGTGGAGCGACGGTTGGCCACCATGGCCGCCACCCGGGGGTTGACCCTGGCCGTGGGCGGGTGGGTGCCGGTGCCGGTGGTGCTCCTGGCCACCCCGTGGCTGGTCCGGCAGGGGCTCGGGCCGGGCGCGGTACTCGGCGCCCTGGTCTACGTCGTGCGTGGCGTGCAACCCGCCCTGCACACCCTCGTCCAGGGCGTGGCCGCCGGCGGGCTGCGCTTCGCCGTCACCCTCGACCGGCTGCTGCGCACGGACGTCCCGGTGCGCACCCCGGCGCCGGCCACCGCCCGGGTCCCGCGGCAGACCGCGCCGGCGCTGTCCCTGCGCGGGGTGACCTTCCGGTACGGCCCGCACGCCGACCCGGTGCTCGACGGACTCGACCTCGACGTGCCGGCCGGGGACCACCTGGTGATCGTGGGCGCGAGCGGGATCGGCAAGTCGACCCTGGCCGGGCTGATGGCCGGGGTGCTGTCGCCGCAGGCCGGCACAGTGCGCGTCGGTGGGGTGCCGGTGGCCGGCGCCACGCCGGCGGAGCTGGCCGACCGGCGTGTCCTGATCCCGCAGGAGGCGTACGTCTTCACCGGCACCCTGCGGGAGAACCTGACGTACCTCCGGCCCGACCTGCCGGATCCCGCGATCACCCGGGCGGCGACCCGGCTGGGGCTGACCGGGTTGGTGGACCGGCTCGGCGGCTACGACGCGACGCTGCGCCCGGCGGACCTCTCCGCCGGGGAACGTCAGCAGCTGGCCCTACTGCGGGCCTGGCTCTCCCCCGCGCCCCTGATGATCCTCGACGAGGCGACCTGCCACCTGGACCCGGCGACCGAGGCGCGGCTGGAGGAGGCCTTCGCCGACCGGCCCGGCACGCTGGTGGTGATCGCGCACCGGGTCAGCTCGGCGTTGCGCGCCCGCCGGGTGCTGCTGCTCGACGGGCGGGCCGCGCTGCTCGACAGCCACCGGGGCCTGCTGGACCGCTCGGCCGCGTACCGGGAACTGGTTGGCTACGGGGAGGCGGACCTGCTCAGATCCAGCCCGACTCCCGGGCGATCCGCACCGCTTCCAGCCGGGTACGCGCGCCGGTCTTCGCCATGATCCGGGACAGGTGGTTGCGGACCGTCCCGGCGGACAGGACAAGGCGCTCCGCGATGTCCCGCACCGGATGGCCCTCGGCCGCCACGTCGAGCACCTCCCGCTCGCGCGGGGTCAGCGGGCTGTCGGCGACCGCCAGCGCCGCGACCACCAGGTCGGGGTCGAGCACGACCTGACCGTCGGCGAGCTGCCGGACGCCCTCGACGATCCGCCCGGGGGCCACGTCGTGGCTGAGGAAGCCGATCCGTCGACAGTGTTCGGCGAGCACCGGACCGAGCCGGGCGGCGCGGCGCTGCTGGACCAGGACCAGCAGCCGCCCGGGCGGGCCGCCGTCCGGGCCGCCGGCCGGCCCGGCGGACGCCAGGTCGCCGAGCTGGTCCGCGGTGACCAGGTCGCCGTCGACGACGGCGACGTCGGGACGCTCGGCTCGCAGGGCGGACCGCAGCTCGTCCGGCGTGTCCGCCTCGCCGACGACGTCGATGTCGTCCTCGGCGTCGAGTAGCTGAGCGAGCGCGCCGCGGACGAGTGCACCCTTGAGCGCGAGCAGAGTGCGGACCATGCAGACTCCCCGTCATCAACCCCCGTTGTTGACGTCACGTGCGCGAACGATGACGCACGGTCAGGAATCCTATTGAAATCGGCTCCGGCGCGACACCCCGGTCCGCGTGTCGTCAGATCCAGCCGGCGTCCTGGGCGCGCTGGATCGCGTCCCACCGGCTCCGCCCGCCCGTCTTGCGCAACAGGGTCGACACGTGGTTCCGGACGGTGCCCGGGGCCAGATGGAGCCGGGCGGCGATCTCCTTCGTGCGCAGTCCCCGGGCGGCGGCGGCAGCGACCTCCCGTTCCCGCTCGCTGAGCGGGTTCACCGCCGCGTCGAGCGCGGCCAGCGCGGTCAACGGATCGATCATTAGCTGCCCGTCGGCGATCGCGCGGAGCTGGTCGATCAGCTCCTCCGGCGGCACGTCCTTGGCGATGACCCCGCGCACCCGGGCACCGAGCGCCCGGCGCAGCACCCGCGCGGTGCGCCGGGTGGTCAGCACGACCACCGCACATTCCGGCAACCGGGCGTGCAGGCGTCCGGTCAGGGCCGACGGATCGCGCACCGCGTCGAAGTCGACCAGGGCAAGGTCGGGCCGCCGGGCGGCGACCGCCTCCGCGACCCCCTCGGCCGGGTCGCACTCCCCCGCCACCTCGAAACCGGGTGCGCCGGCCAGGACCGCGGCCACGGCGGTACGCAGCAGCCCCGGCTCCCCGACCACCACGACCCGGACCGTCGCCCGCTCCCCGACGTCCGCCGGCCGGGCCGGCCTGGGCAGCGTCTCGTCCAGTACGTCGTCCACCGGGTCACTGTGCCCCGGGGCCTGCCGGCCCATGCGTCCTGTCCGGATCGCGACAGACTGACGTTCGCCCAGGCGATTGAGCGGAACCCGCGCCTACGTGCCGATCCGGCGTGGTTCGAGCCGGGTGGCGGCCGGCCCGGTGAGCTGCCAGAACTCCTTCGGCAGTTGGGAGACGAAGTCCCCGTACTCCTTTTCGCTGACCGCCGCACGCAGCGTGTCCAGCACCGCGCGCGCACCGTCGGTCGCCGTCTGAAGATTCACCGCAGCCCGGGCCTGGATCCGCTCGAAGAATTCGGCGAGCCCGAACGGTACGGAACCTTCGTCGGCTGCGGACAGGTGGACCCGCAGCTCCTCGGGAAGCTGCGCGGCGAGGTCCCGGGCCTGACCGCCACTGATCCGTTCCGCCAACGCCTCCAGCGTGGCACGGGTGACGGGCTCGGCCTGCGACGGCAACACCCCAGGTCGTGATGCCACCGCCTGGATGAACTCCGCGTGGTTCACTCGGACCCCCTCTCGCACCGGACCGTGCGGGTACCCGCGAGCGGATGGCCGAAACGGGGTCGGTCCCGGCGCGGGGCCGGCATCGCGGGCCCGGAATCCCCTCAGATCGAGGCGCGCGCCGCCGCGACGATGGCGCTGACCCCGATCCCCGCCTGGTCCATCAGCTCGGTGGGCGTCCCGGAGGTGGGTAGCCCGCGTACCGCCAGGTGGGTCAGCCGGAACGGCTCGGCGAGGTCGGCCAGCGATTCGAGGACGGCCGACCCCAGGCCACCCTCGGGGTAGTGGTCCTCGACGACCACCAGCCGGCCGCCGGTGTCCCGGACGGCGGCGAGCAACCGCTCCCGGTCCAGCGGCTTGACCGAGTAGAGGTCGATGACCCGGGCGTTGATCCCGGCGGAGGCCAGCTCGTCGGCGGCGGCCAGGCAGTTGTGCACGGTCACCCCGGCCCCGATCAGCGCGACCCGGTCGTCGTCGCCGCCGCGCAGCAGCTTGCTGCCGCCCACTGGGAAGGGTTCGTCGTTGTCGTAGAGCACAGGGTGCCCGCCGCGGGTGGTGCGCAGGTAGTTGACGCCCTTGCGGTCGACCATCTGGGCGACGAGAGCGGCGCAGGAGACGGCGTCGCTGGGATAGAGCACCGTTGACCCCTGGACGGCGCGCATGGCGGCCAGGTCCTCCAGCCCCATCTGGGAGGGACCGTCCGCCCCGATCTCCACGCCCGCGTGGGACCCGGACAGGGCGATGTCGGCCCGGGAGACGCCGGCCATCCGGACGAAGTCGTAGGCGCGGGAGAAGAACGCCGCGAACGTCGAGGCGAAGGGGCGGTACCCGCGCACCTGCAGCCCGACCGCCGCGGCAACCATCTGCTGCTCGGAGATGAACATCTCAAAGTAGCGGTCGGGATAGGCGTCGGTGAACCGGTCGGCGCGGGTGGAGTCGCTGACCTCACCGTCGAGGACGACCACCTCCGGCCGGACGCCCACCGCGCGCAGCGCATCACCGTACGCGTTGCGGGTGGCGACCTTCGCGCCCCGGTCGTACCGCGGCAGCTGGAGCGGCTGAGCTGCGGGGGCGCCGGTGGCCGGGGCGGGCTCGGGCTGCGGCCCGGTGACCCGGATCTGGCGTACCCCGCCGAGAGCGTCGACGGCCCGCTCGGCGAGATCGGGTTTCAGCGGCTTGCCGTGCCAGTCCGGCTTGTTCTCGATCTCGGGTACGCCCTTGCCCTTGACCGTGCGGGCGAGCACGACGGTGGGACCGGTCGCCTGCCGGGCCCGGCCGAACGCGTCGTCGATCGCGGCCAGGTCGTGGCCGTCGACGACGATCGCCTGGCAGCCGAACGCCTCGACCCGCCGCCGGTAGGTGTCCAGATCCCACTCCAGCTCGGTCGGCCCCCGCTGCCCCAACCGGTTCACGTCGACCAGCACGGTGAGGTTGCGCAGCCCGTAGTGGCCGGCCTTGTCCAGCGCCTCCCAGACGGAGCCCTCGGCCGTCTCGCTGTCGCCGCAGAGCACCCACACGTGGTACGGCAGCTGATCGAGGTACCGGCCGGCCAGCGCGATACCGACGCCGACCGGCAGTCCCTGACCGAGCGAACCGGTGGCGACGTCGACCCACGGCAACGCCGGGGTGGGATGCCCCTGCAGACGGGACCCGAACCGGCGGTAGGTGTCGACCAGCTCCTGGTCGCTGATCGCACCCACCGCCTTGAAGACCGCGTACAGCAGCGGCGAGGCATGGCCCTTGGAGAAGATCAGGTGGTCGTTGGCGCGGTTGCCCGGCTCCGCCCAGTCGTAGCGCACATGCCGGGAGATCAGCACCGCCAGCAGGTCGGCGGCGGAGAGGCTCGACGTCGGATGCCCGGACGCGGCCCTGGTGCTGCACCGGATCGAGTCCACCCGCAGCTGGGCGGCGAGCTCACCCAGTTGGGTGAGCTGCTCCTCGTCGAGAGTCCGCTCTGCTTCCATCGTCACCGGTATCGCCTCCAGCGATCGGCCCTTCGGCCAGCCCTCGGTGCCGGGCCGTCCGGCCGATCGACCGGGCCGCTCGCCGCTGACCGGCTCCGCACCTACGGTAGCCAGGAAACCGGGTCGCCATCCGGTAACCACCGATATGCCGGCCTGAGTCCGGAAGCTCACCTCGCGACCGGGCGGCGCGGGCCCGCCGGGGGTGTCCAGGCGCGCACCGCCGTTTGCCGTGGTGGTGCGCGGGTAGATGCCGCCATTGGCCAAGAGGAGGGCTCCGACCGTGGACAGCAACGACTTCATCGGCATGGTGGCGAAGCGCGCGAACACGTCGTCGGCGCGAGCGACCGCTCTCACCCAGGCCACGCTGCGGACCTTGGCGGAACGGATAGACGGGGGCGAGGCTCGTGACCTCGCCACCCAGCTTCCCGAGGACCTGAAGGCGTACGCGTTCGCCTCCAGCGAGACCGGCGAGCGGTTCGGGCTCGACGTCTTCGTGCAACGGGTCAGTGGACGCGCCGAGGTGGAGCCGGCGCTGGCCGAGATCGGCATGCGGGCGGTGTTCGACACCCTCCGCGAGACCATCCCACCCGGCGACTACGACGACGTCGTATCCCAGCTCCCGGCGGAACTCGGCCAGGTCGCCGACCCGGTGGCGCCCTTCGACGGGCGGCGCGCCCGCGGCTAGTGCCGTGTCCACAAACGTTGGCCGGGTTGGGTCGGGTTGGGAGAATGTCGTAGGGGTGGTGTTGGCTTCGGTTTATGCCTCGCCGTCGGGATCCCGCCGCCGAGCGGGTCGTGCACCGCACCGCGCGTGTCGCTGTGCGGGTCACGCCCGGCCAGCGGCGCCGGTGTTTCGGACTGCTGCGCTCCGCCGGTGACGTGTGGGCGTGTGTG